>NZ_DFMZ01000100.1:0-9719 GCF_002375825.1 Aneurinibacillus sp. UBA3580 | reverse complement strand
CCTCATTCTTTCCTCTCTTTTCCTTCGTACCACAAGAGTCAGCCGCTCTTCTCTGCATTTTCATGTCGGGGTTGCGGCTAAAACGCCATGGTTGTGTTCTGTATCTATTATAATGCGAAATGTGCAGAGGGAAAACGCCGACTTGGTTGTGTCATCTTTTCCGTTTCCGCTTTTGCACCGGTTTGGTAGGACCGTGAAGCAGGCGGTGAGCGAGTGCAGGCCGCGGCGTAATGATTCCGTCTGTTCCAAGGTGAATCATCTGCTGGATTTCCACCAGCGTATCGACTTGATACGGCACAATCTTTAATTCGTGCTCACGACAGGATGCAAGTAATTCTTTGGTGATTTCCTGCACCGGGGGATGGATGTAGGCGCATGCGTATTCCTTCGCGTACTTCCACGGTTCTTTTAGCCGCCCGAAATAAAGAAAGGCGATATCGGATTTGCAGCCGTTCTTTCGCAGCAGTTCCAGGCTGAACGGATTGAATGTGGAGATGACGACCTGCCCGCTCATATTATGATGATGGACAAGCTCCATTACTTTCTGTTCGAGTCCGTTACGCATCGCAAAAAAATTTTTTAGTTCGATATTTATCATAATGTTCTTACCGGTTATGCGCTTGAACACCTGACCCAGCGTCGGGATGCGGACACCTGCGAATTTGGCATTTTTCCAGGCTCCGAAATCCATTGCCTGCAGTTGTTTGAGCGTATAGTCGCTCACTTTTCCTTTTTGGCCGGTGATGCGCTGCAGAGTCCAATCATGAAACACGACAACTTGGCCGTCTCTGGTCAACTGCACATCGAGCTCGATGCCGTTTGCCCCTTCTTTTATCGCCTGTGTAAAAGCGGGGAGCGTATTTTCCGGATATAGAATGGAAGAACCGCGATGTGCATAAATAAGAAACATATTATTCATATATAAAAAAGCCTCGCTTATTTTTTTATCAGTTTATTTGTATAAATTATGCGGAGGGAACCATACTAATGATAACGATGGACAGTAGCCAAGCGGTAAGGCAACGGACTTTGACTCCGTCATGCGAAGGTTCGAACCCTTCCTGTCCAGCCATCTTATACATAGCTCTGAAGGACGGCGATATCGCCGGGTATGGAAAACCAGGCTCTAGGGGTCTGGTTTTTTTATGGTATAGGAAAGTATATTTCGCTTTACAGTGATAAAGCAAAATATACTTTCCTTCCATTCGTAAGCGAGAAAAAACTCGCGAGGCGTGTGCCAAACGTTCCTTTTTCCTTGTGGAGCGTGTGACGCGGAGGGAGACAAAGACCGGCAACTGTCTCCTTCCCTGAACGACCCGGATGTTTTGTCGGTCCGACCGGAGCGACACAAAGCGGCTGTTTGGCTTCTTTGAGGAAAAAGGACGAGCGGCAACGCCCGCGAGTTTTTCTCAGCACATTTATGAATGTACAGGCGTAAGCGGGTAGGGGTATACTTAGAATATAGAGAACGGAGGGAAGAAGATGGATGCTGCATGGTATGTAAAATCATTTCAGAAGGATTATTCCACACTGTACCAACACCGGGACGAAGAGTCGGCGCGGAAGGAGATCGACAGTCTGCTCCGCGAACTTCCGCTCCCGAAAACGGGACGTGTGCTTGATTTCTGCTGCGGCGATGGGCGTCATTCGCGTGCGCTGGCCCGACACGGATACGAAATTGTAGGATTTGATTTGTCCGAGTATTTGCTTGCACGGGCCCGCGAGAAAACGGATGCCGCAAACGTTACATATTACCGATACGATATGCGTGAAATTCCGTTTGAGAGCGAATTTGATATCCTGTTTAACCTGTTTACCAGCTTCGGCTATTTCGAAGAAGACAATGAAAACGAGAAAGTGTTGCATAAAATGGCACAAGCCCTTAAACCCGGCGGACATTTGGTGATTGATTATTTAAACCCGCTGTATATTGAAGAGAAGCTTGTTCCGGAATCGACGCGTGAAGTTGACGGCAAGCAGATTGTTGAACGACGCAAAATCGAAGACGGCTTCGTTATTAAAGAAATTAGCATTACAGAGAACGAAACGACGCGCCAGTTCTGGGAACGGGTGCGTCTGTACAGCCGTCAAGAGATGGAGTCCATGCTTACAAAAGTTGGAATTGAAGTGCGGGATGTGTACGGCGATTACGATTTTCAGCCGTATTCCAAAGACGGCAAGCGAATGCTTATTTACGGCCGCTGCGTCAAATAACACGAAAAAACGGCAAAGCGCTGTTTCCTCCAAGAGAGGGAGCAGCGTTTTTTTAATGTATAGGAAAGTATATTTCGCTTTACAGTGATAACAAAAAACGAGGCTTGCCCGGCCTCGTTTTTTGTTTCTTATTTACCTAACTTTGCAATTTCAGCCGTAATTTCGATTAGCGCCTGTAGCGCTTCAATGGATTGGAAAGCGAAAAGCGGGAGAGCGACGACATACAATAAGACTTCACCAAGCGTATGAGCAAATTGCATCGTAAACACCCCTCTTTTTTGAAAATTATAAATTAATAGTATACTAATGATAAAGCATTAACAATGTTATTACAATGATATATGAAAAATACCTGCGATCGATGGCACTGGAAATTTTTCCATTATTCATTATGTCTGAAAAAGAAGGAGAAAATCGTGCAGTCACCTGCGGTAGGAAGAGACAAAACAGCCGGATCGTGTTATCGCAAAAGGGGGAGGGGACGACATATTGCCGAATATGTTACATCTGTGTGAGAACGGGGAAAAAAATCTATCCTTTTATTTGTAACGTTACTTATTCGTGATAAAATAAAGGAGGAGGTGTATGTCGTGGACTATAGTAAGATGTGTCCGAAGTATGAGTCGGCCATTGAGATTCTCGGCAAGAAATGGTCTGGATTAATCATTCGCGTGCTGCTGGGCGGTCCAAGGCGATTTAAAGATATTAAAGCGCAAATTCCGGAGATGAGCGATCGGATGCTGACGGAGAGAATCAAAGAATTCGAAGAAGCAGGCATTCTTGAGCGCAAAGTATATCCGGAGACACCGGTGCGCATTGAATATGAATTAACCAGAAAAGGACGAGACCTGCAGCAGGTCATCGAGTCGATCCAGCATTGGGGCGAGAAATGGATGTAAGATAGGGGCCGCACGAAAGCCAGACCGCTGAACGATCTGGCTTGTTTTTCATCCATAAGCGTATTTATTTTTTACGTAAAAGGGGAGATTAGAAGCGACCACCAAGTTGCTGCTCAGCCATTTGCACCAAACGCTTGGTAATTTCGCCACCAACAGAACCGTTTTGACGAGAAGTGGTGTCCGGTCCGAGTTGTACTCCGAATTCGGAAGCGATTTCGTACTTCATTTGGTCCAGCGCTTGCTGTGCACCAGGTACTACCAGGTTGTTTCTGTTAGAGTTGCGTTGGTTTTGAGCCATGGTTTGTTCATCTCCTTACGAGAGTTTGTAGTATCAAGGATATTCATCCTTGTAAGTATATTGTCACAAAACATTCACGAACTTAAACATGGTAAATTATAGAATGTGAAGGCGACGGGGGGAGCCTGATGGTTTTACAGCTGGTACTATATTTTGGAGGTCTTGTGACTTTTGCCGTGGCGCTGATTACGTACTTTGCCGCAAAGCGAGCGTGGCCGGCACCGGCTATACTGATGCCAATGTTTGTATTCGTATCGTATTATTCGGTAAACCAGCAAACCATTCTTTGGATTGGGGCAGGGTTTTCGCTGCTGGGGTATTTGGTCGCATTAACGATTAAAATTTTGGTACAAAGAGATAGGCAGCAACAGAGATAAAGAAAGGAGAACTCCATGAAGCAAATTACGTGCCCTTATTGTGGAAAAGAAGTAACCGGAAACCATCGCTACGAGGTAAAGTGCTATCACTGTGGGAAGCATAGCTATTTAACGGAAGGCATGATACCCGAGCAGGAGAAGCGGGAGATGCTGGCCGCGGCTCGCCAGTACGCATTCGCGTATGTACCGCAGCATGTCCGCGAGTACGTCGATAAATACGGCCTGGCCCAGTCCGGTCCGACCACGCTGCGCTGGTTCCGTGATCACGATGAAGAAGCATACCGTAAGATGACGCAGTTTCTTGACGAGAAACTGGACGAGCAGACACTGCGCAGCCTGCATAAAGAATATGACGGGGAAATGCCGTTTGTGCTGTTTGCACTCGATCGCCTGGATTTTCCGCTGCAGCGCGCATCACTCGAATGGGAAGCGGATCATACAGGCAGCAGCGAATTTTAAATGCATAGAGAAGCTAAAGTCCTTATTCGTATGTACGATAAGGGCTTTTTTTTATTCCTTTTTTTAATGAAGAAAGCAGGATTTATCCTTCGCATTGTGCAATCTAAAAAAGAAAACCTCGGAAAGGAAGAGAGCAATGGGGAAACTAAATGAAATTGATCTTAATCAAAAATTCGAAACGAAAAAAGAATACAAAGAGGAATTAAAAGAATGTCAGCTTATGCTGCTGGATCTACAGCGCCGGTTCCACCAGGCGGGCATTCCGCTTATTCTTGTATTTGAAGGTTGGGATGCAGCCGGTAAAGGAGGTGCCATCCGCCGCCTAACCGAGAAGATTGATCCACGCGGTTTCCAGGTGCATTCGATCAGCGCTCCGAATTTGATTGAGAAACAATACCATTATTTATGGCGGTTCTGGAATAAGCTCCCCCGCAAAGGCCAGATTGGTATTTTTGACCGTTCCTGGTATGGACGGGTTCTGGTCGAGCGGGTAGAGAAGTTGGCCAAGAAGGAAGAGTGGAAGCGTGCCTACGATGAAATCAATGCGTTTGAAAAGATGCTGACCGATGACGGCGCTGTTATCGTTAAATTCTGGATGCATATCAGTAAACAGGAACAGCTTGAGCGGTTTGAGGAACGAAAAGCGAACCCGTTTAAGCATTGGAAATTGACCGAAGAAGATTGGCGTAACCGGGAGAGATGGGACGATTATGTGGAAGCGGTTGAAGAAATGCTTGAGAAAACCGACACACCGGGCGCACCCTGGAAGATTATTGCAGGCAATTATAAATGGCATGCACGCGTAAACGTGCTAAAAACGGTAGTCCGGGCGATGCAAACCCGCCTGCAGACTGAAAAATAAACGGTGGAACGGTTGCGCTGGCGGAGCGGGGATGATAGATTAATGACATAAAATGTACACAAATTGTGTGTAGACAAATAAGAGGAACAGCGGTGAGTGGAATGATTGAAACAATAGAACGCCTATCTAAGACCCAGGAGGGAAGGACTAATGTCCCTGTCGAAGTGCTGTATTACCGTATCGAGAGATTGAAGGAAAACTTTGTTGCCGCAGGAGATGAGAAAAACGCCAAAAAAGCGGCACAGTTGCTTGAAAAGTTGTACAAAAAAGAATTCACGGTCGCTTTCTGCGGCCACTTCTCCGCAGGAAAATCAAGCATGATCAATACGCTGATGGGGAGTCAGGTTCTGCCGTCAAGTCCGATTCCTACCAGTGCCAACGTTGTAAGCATCAAAACCGGGAAAAAATCTGCCCGTATTTTTTTGAAAAACAGTGAGCCGGTCGATTTTGGCTCCGATTACGATGTAAGCCAGCTTAAGAAATACGCGGTTGACGGAGACGAAGTAGAGACGATCGAACTGTATCATCCGTCCAACCTGCTAGGGGAGACGATCAGCATTATGGATACGCCGGGTATCGACTCGACGGACGATGCGCATAAGGTATCAACCGAATCGTCGCTGCATCTCTCCGACGCCGTATTATACGTCATGGACTACAACCATGTCCAATCCGAAGTGAATTTCAGATTCACCAAAACATTAAAAGACCGGGGTGTGCCGGTGTATTTGGTCATCAATCAGATTGACAAGCATGTGGATTTCGAATTAAGTTTCGCAAAGTACCGGGAGAGCGTGATTGATGCATTTCGTCACTGGGACATTGAGCCGGACGGTATTTATTTTACGTCACTGAAAGACGTGAATCATCCGGAGAATGAGTGGCCGGCTCTGCTTGGGAAGCTCGGTGAGCTGTTTAAAGAAAAAGAAACACTCATCATCCCGAGCATCATGCGGGCAGCCATGTATTTAATTGATGAGCACCGCAAATTCTTACACGATAAGCATGCGCTGCAGCGCGAGCCGTTTGAGCGCTTGCTCGAACAAAAGACGACGGAGGAAAATGTGCAGGAGAAATATGCGCTGCTGTCCGGGCGTCTTGCTTCTCTATTTGAACCGGCGGAAAAGCTGGAGAGCGAAGGGAAACAGGAAGTGCAGAACATCCTGGACAATGCGCCGCTGATTCCGTTTTCGACACGGGAGCTGGCCCGCCTATTTTTGGAGAGCCGGCAGCCGGGCTTTAAGGTCGGGTTCCTTTTCTCCGGAAATAAAACAAAAGAAGAGAAGGCGAAGCGTCTGCATGATTTATATGCAGAGTTATCCGAAAACGCATCGGCGCATCTTGAGTGGCACATTAAAGGGCTTTTGCGTACGTTGTCCGAGAAGTACGGCTACGATGACAGCGAATATCAGAAGCGGGTAATGGAATTTACGGTGCCGTTTTCCGAGGAACTGCTGGAAAACGAGGTGAAGCCAGGCGCGTTGACGGGCGGCGAGGCTATTCTGAACTACTCCAAGGATATTGCAAACGCCGTGAAAAATTTGTACCGTCGTGCGGCGCTTGATATGCTTGAAGATGCGGCGCAGGCTATGCGCAGGCAGGCCGAAACGCAGGCTGAGAGCATCCGTCAGGAGCTTGCCGCCATCCGCGAGCTGAAAGAGGCGGAAGATGAATTGGCTGCATTGGGCAGGCGGGAAGCCGAAGCGGAGGCTCATTTGATAGACATGATTGTGAACGGCGTACCGGGCGAAGAACAGGCCAGGCCGCTGCCTGCCTGTGAACAGCAGGCAGCAGAGCAAGTAGCTGCTCCTGCCTCTTCCACTAAAGGTATAGAAGCCAAGAAGCCGGTCAGCCTGACGACGGTCAAAGAACAATCGACTTCTTCTGCAGGATATTCTTCAGCGATTAAAAAAGACTACAAATCGCACAGGTTGGAAACGGCAGAAATGCTGCGCCGGAGCGCACAGAGCGTGCATGATGTTCCAGGGCTTGCCGGCATTGCGCGTGCAATGGAGCAGCGTGCCGAAAGACTTGAGAAAAATAGATTCACAGTAGCGTTGTTCGGTGCATTCAGCGCGGGTAAATCGTCATTCGCAAATGCTTTGATGGGCGATTTAATTCTGCCTGTCTCACCGAATCCGACGACAGCGGCCATTAATAAAATTTTGCCGCCGGACGAACAAAATCCGCATGCCAGTGTGCGGGTCCGTTTAAAAAATTATACAGATATTACCAGTGATGTAGTGTATTCACTTAAGGTGTTCGGCATTCAGGTTGACACGATTGAACAGGCGATCGAGAAAACATCCATGCTGGATGCAGGCGACGTTCATCCGACCGCAAAGCCGCATTACAGCTTCTTGCGGGCTGTACAGAAAGGATATCGCGAGATTGAAGCGCAGCTTGGCCAGGAGATTATTATCGGGCTGAAAGAGTTCCAGGAGTTCGTCGCACAGGAACATAAAGCGTGTTTTGTGGAATGGATCGAGCTGTATTACGATTGCCCGCTTACCCAGCAGGGCATCATCCTGGTGGATACGCCGGGGGCCGATTCAATTAACGCCCGTCATACGGGAGTCGCATTCGAATACATCAAGAATGCGGATGCAGTGTTGTTCGTGACGTATTATAACCATGCCTTCTCGCATGCGGACCGCGAGTTTTTGATTCAGTTGGGCCGCGTGAAAGACACGTTTGCCATGGATAAAATGTTCTTTATTGTCAATGCGGCCGATCTTGCACATTCACAGGAAGAATTAGACGGCGTGGTCGATCATGTGGTGCAAAATTTGGCAACCTGCGGCATTGTGCGTCCGCGCATCTATCCCGTATCGAGCCAGACTGCGCTTCTGGCGCGGATGGGAGAGCGCGGTAAGCTGAGTGATTCGGCAGCCGGGATTCTGCGCAAACGTCTTGGCGTTGGGGAAGGAGAAGCGCTGCCGCCTGTGGATGAAGCGCTCCGTTTTTCCGGGCTTCAGCATTTTGAGGATGAATTCATTTCTTTCACGCTCGAAGAACTGACGCAGATTGCGTTGAACGAGGCGTTCGCCGAAGTGCGCCGTGCCGTGCAGACGATGGACGATTTTATCGTTGCGGCGCGCCAGGACGCGAGCCTGCGTGACCGGAAGCTGCGCGAAGCGGAGCAGCATCAGGAGAAAGCGCTGAAAGCAATCCGTGAGCTTGATGCCACGGCGGATATCCAGGCGGTGGAGAAAGAAATTCAGGAGCTTGTATATTATGTGAAGCAGCGAGTTATGCTCCGTTTCAGCGAAGCATTCCGTTACTCGTTCAATCCGTCAGCGTTGCAAAACGATGGGCGCAATATCCAAAAAGCGCTGCAGCTTGGCTTAGAAGAACTGTCCCGGTTTCTGGCGTTCGATTTGGCGCAGGAGCTGCGAGCTACCGCACTTCGTACGGAGAAATTCATGGCTGGAGTCGGTGCAAAGCTAATCGAGAAGCTGGAAGCCCGAATGCAGATTGAGCATTTTGAGCTGCGCGCTTGGGAACCATCTGTATACGACACGCCGGATTTTGCCGGCCAGTTTCCGCAGGGTACGACCGGAGAGCTGCAGAGTGCGCTTAGCCTGTTTAAGAATCCGAAACAGTTCTTCGAGCAGGGCGGTCAGGAGAAAATGAAAGAAGCGCTCGAAGAAAAGTACCAGGTGCCGGTGCAGGCTTATGTCAGTGAGGGCGAGCGGATACTGCGCGAATATTATCTATCCCAGTTTGAAAAAGAAATTGCCAGGGTAAGAGAGCGGGCTTGCGCCGAGGTGGAAGAACACTTCGCAGGTCTTTTGGCTGCACTCGGCATGAAGATGGACGTAGAGAGCCTGGTAGTCCGTAAGCAGCAGGTAACGAAGATGCTATCCGTTACTATGGAAACTGTAAATGTAAAAGAAAAGTAGATTATTTCTTGCAACTCTATGTTTTTTCTACTATAATGGAAGAAGCAATATAGAGAAAAAACAATGTGGTGGGTGAATACCGGATGAAAATCATTGAAACGAACCTTGTAGGTCAGGAATTTTCTTTTGATTTAGTCGACACTGTTCTGCATGAGATTGGATTCAACCGCGGTGGCATGTTTGAGTATGATTGGGCAGCGTATGATTATCCGCTGCTAACGTCAAAACTGTCGGATTACGTGTTTCTCCGCATTTTTACGCGTGCGACATCCGGCCAGATTGAACGCAGCAACTGCACGGTACAGGTGACAGACGTTACGATTACCGGTGCGAAATACCACGAAGGACTCGATTTCAGCAGAGAGATCGAGAAGCAGTATGTTGACCGTTCCCGTGAAATTCTGGGAGAAGTGGCACGGCGCCTCAAGGTGGATAAGATTGACATAAATGTCCGCGATGCCAGCGTGGTGGACTGCGAAGTTCGTAGCGGTGTTCGCCCTGTGTTTTAAACGGCAGGTAACGAGAAGTCTCCGGCCGGTTTTAGGCGGAGGCTTTTCTTACGATTTTCACAGAAAACCACCATGGCGTCTCAGCCGCAACCCCGGCATGAAAATGAGGGGAAGGGCGGCTGACTTTTGTGGTACGAAGAAAAAGAGAGGAAAGAAGGAGGAGAGGATTTCAATGGGGAAAAAGGCGAACGCCTTT
>NZ_DFMZ01000102.1:0-8986 GCF_002375825.1 Aneurinibacillus sp. UBA3580 | reverse complement strand
ACGCTCATATCTTCGAACTGGCGGTAAATCTCGCGGGCGACCGTTGTCTTGCCGGAGCCGGTGCCACCCGCCACGCCTATAATAATCGGAGCTGCCATCAGTTATTTCTTCTCCTTGCGCATCATATCATGCTCGGCAACCGGCCGGTCAACGCGCACTTTCACAATTTGCATGGCATGCGGTGCAGAAGTGATGGGTTCGTCCTTCTCGTTCCACATCTCGCCTACGGTCTGCGCGAAACGATCCAGCGTCGGACCGAAGAACTCCACCGTGTCACCTACACTGAATTTATTGCGCTGCTGCAGCGTTGCGATGCCGCTCTCCGCGTCATAATCCAGCACCAATCCGGCAAATTCGTATTCCGGCATATCTTCATTTTCGCCGTACAGCTGGTCTTGTTCCGTCGGCATGCCATAGAAGAACCCGGTCGTCAGTGAACGGTGGGACGCTTTGCGAATCTCTTCCATCCATTCCGGATTCAACTTATAGTTATCCGGGTCGGCACAGTATGCATCTACCGCACGGCGGTACTGATTGGTGACCGTCGCCACGTAGTGAATACTTTTCATGCGCCCTTCGATTTTAAAGCTGTCTACGCCTGCATCGATCATATCCGGCAGGAAACCGAGCATACACATATCTTTTGAACTCATCGTAAATTGCGGATCCTGCTCGCCGAACATCGGGAGCGCTTTTTTGCCGATTTGCTCGATTTCCGCTTCATCCTGCGGTAATTCTTCAAACATGTCATACTGCCAGCGACAGGACTGGGAACAGCCTCCGCGATTTGAATCACGTGCGGTAAAATGGTTGGACAGCACACAGCGCCCGGAATAGGAAATGCACATCGCTCCGTGTACAAACGCTTCGATTTCAATGTCTACATGCTTCTTGATTTCGCGGATTTCCCGGATGGAAACTTCGCGCGCCAGCACAACGCGGCTCACGCCCTCTTCTTTCCAGAATTGCACCGTCTGCCAGTTCGTCGTCGATGCCTGAGTGCTCAGGTGAAGTTCCAAATCCGGTGCTGCCTGCTTCGTGCGTTCAATCAACGCCGGATCAGCGACAATAATGGCATCGATGCCGGAACGCTGCAAATTACGCATGAAATCATCCACCTGATGCAGGTCTTCATTGTGCGCGATAATATTGGTCGCCACAAACACCTTGGAACCGTGCGCATGGGCGAATTCTGTCGCTTCTTTCATCTCATCGAACGAGAAGTTATCCGCATTGGCACGCAGGCCCAGACTCTGACCGCCGATATATACCGCATCCGCACCATAGCGCACCGCGAACTTCAGCTTCTCCAGGTTACCCGCCGGAGCCAGCACCTCGGGCTTTTGTAGAATCGGACCACGCGGTTTTAAAATCTTTTTATCGGAAATGACGTTTGTGTCCGCCATCATTCATCACCTCATTAATAAACTTGCTCTTTAAAGAAGAATCCTGTCGTCAGCTCACGGTGAGACGGCTGGATGCTCCGCAGCTCATCCATAAGTCCGTCCACCATCCCGCGGAATTTATCCGGACTTTCCGCATAAGCATCGATTGCCCGGCGGTAAATCGAAGTCACTTTCACATTATAGTTTGTGTCTTTCATGATGCCTTCAATTTTAAAACTGTCAATCTCCGCATCCATCAGTTCATCCAGATATTCCAGAATGCAAATA
Source organism: Aneurinibacillus sp. UBA3580 (assembly GCF_002375825.1). Taxonomy (NCBI): domain Bacteria; kingdom Bacillati; phylum Bacillota; class Bacilli; order Caryophanales; family Paenibacillaceae; genus Aneurinibacillus; species Aneurinibacillus sp. UBA3580. The sequence goes on along the minus strand of NZ_DFMZ01000102.1, from coordinate 7,313 downwards.
TCTTCCGCGCTCATGATATGCGTCCCGTTCCGATCTTCAAAGATTGGGTACTGCAAGTCTTCCCGCTTTTCTTCCGTGATGAACAGCTTTCGGTCCATGCCGGTCGTTTTTGGTTCCTGACCTTTGAATTTCTCATAATTGGTCACCAGATTGCGGCGGGAATGGAAGATACAGGTCATTCCGTGCACCTGCACCTGAATTTCTACTTCAGCGTTTTCTTTAATTTCCACAATCGCGTCCATGTTTAACTCACGGGCAACAAATGCGCGCGTCGCCCCCTTCCTGCCCCAGTAATTCATCGTCTCGTAATTAGTGGTCAGCACTTCGGCGTTCCAGTGAAGCGGTAGCTTAAGTCCAATCTGACGCGCAATCATTACGACAGCCGTATCACCGAACACAATAGCATCTACGCCAATCTTCTCGAGCGCCTTCAGGTATTCCGGCAATCCTTTCAAATCATCGTTATGGAATAACGCGTTGACGGATACATACACTTTCGCGCTCCGTGCGTGCGCTATCTTGACCGCCCGGCGAATGTCTTCCAGCTCAAAGTTGCCCGCGACCCGCAGGCCGTATCGCTCGTGTCCGATGCTTACCGCATCCGCTCCGGCTTCGATAACCTGAGTAAGCTCGTCCAAATTGGCAGCGGTGCAGAGCAATTCCGGTTTTTTCACTTTACTTCCCTCCGTTTTATGCATAAGGCCAGCCCGTCCCCGATGGAGACGAACGACGTCTCAAACGCCGGATGTTCGGCTAAAAATTGATTAAAGGCGCGCAGCTTTTGTATCATGCCACGCCTCTTCTTCGGAACTTCTTCTTCGGCGACCATGCCGCGGAAAAAGACGTTATCGCAAATCAGCAGTCCGCCTTCCACCAGATACGGCGCATATTGGTCAAAAAATACCTGGTATTGCCCTTTGGCCGCATCTAAAAAGATGCAATCAAACGCATGCTCACCAGATAACCCCTCCCGCGCATCCTGATGCAGTACGGTAACCCTGTCGCTTATGCCTGCTTCGGCGAAATTCCGCTGCGCACGCTCGACCATTTCTTCTGAAATCTCAATGGATGTAATGTGCGCATCCGGCGCCGCCTGCGCAAGCCAAATCGTCGAGTACCCAATCGCCATTCCCACTTCAAGAATCCGCTTAGGCCTGTGCACCATCAGCAAAAAGCGGAGCAGTTGGATACTGGGAAGCTGGATAATCGGGATATGTTCCGCTTCGGCCTCTCGCTCCATACGCGTAAGCAGTTCAGAACGCTCAGGTATGAGCGATACCATATAGCGCTCAATATGTTCTGAGGTTATCATCTTGTTTACACCTCGTTCTTTTTCATAAACTTCTCCATAATAGCATATCCACGGTGCAAAATCTATTTCTGATTTCCTTTGCTTTTATCGATGTTTCTTAAGTGTTCCTGATACGTAGCCGCAAAATAATGCTGACCGGTTCCGTCCTTTTTGGTCACGTAGAATAAGTAGCTGTGCTTCTCGGCATTAGCCACGGCTTCAAGCGCTGCTTTGCCTGGACTCGCAATCGGTCCCGGCGGCAATCCTTTCACTTTATATGTGTTATACGGACTGTCCTGTTCCAAATCGCTGTACATCACACGATCCTTCTGCTTGGCGAACAAATACTGCACCGTTGCGTCCGCCTGCAGCGGCATCTGTTTGGCGAGACGATTGTAATAGACACCGGCCACCTTCTGGCGTTCATCCTCGGAGCGCACTTCACGCTCGACTATCGAGGCCAGCGTTACCGCCTGATGTTTGTTCAGGTTATGCTGTTTCACTTTGCCGTCCCATTCTTTGTTCCACACTTCTTCAAAGCGTTCCAGCATCCGTTCGATAATCTGGTGCTCGTTCGCTCCCTTTTTAAACTCGTACGTATCCGGGAACAAATAGCCTTCCAGACGGTACTTAATGCGCTTATCCGCCGGGATGCTTTTTACGACTTCCTGCGGAAACTTGCCTGTGTTTACTTCCTTTAAGAACCTGTCTTTCTTCACAAGCCCTTTTTGCTCCAGGCGGGTAGCGATCTGCTCTATTGTATAGCCTTCCGGAATCGTCACAGTAATGGTATCTTTATAAATGTCCCCGCTGGACAATTTCTCAATGAGTTCGCCAATGGATTGTCCTGCGGTCAGTTGATACTTACCTGCTTTAATGTCGGATCCGATTCCTTTCATTTTTACATACAGGGAAAAGAGCCGCGCGTCTTTGATTAGCTCATTTTCCTCCAAAATTTTTCCGACTTTGCTTATGGATGAGTTGGGCGGAATTTCGACGATTTTCTGCTGGCCGTTCTCACTTGCTACCGGCTGCAGACCTTTCCAGATATAATATGAGACTCCGCCTACCCCAAGGGCAAACAGAAGCAGAATGGCTAAAGCAAATGTAATGGTTTTTCGCATCTCTACCTTACTCTCCTTTTCCTCTACCGGTTTCCAGCGCTACTTTATAATTTCTGGGAGCCAACTGCTTTTCCGCATAATGTTTCCCCCATTCACTTACAAAATCGGACAGGGTCATTTTTGATGGTTTAACATACGTGCCAGACTCAACCTCCGCCACGAATTTTTCCCGCGTTTCTCGACGCTTCCGGCCATAAACGCTTTCCCCTTCCTTGTATATGGTGTACGTGCACAACACCTCTCCTATAAGTTGCATTTTTATGTGATCTTGTGATACCTTTGGCTACTTGATTGTGATTCCCTCTAAAAAGCGAACGGAGCATCATAAGAAATGATACAACAAAAATAAAAACAATAAAACGAAGAATCATATAAGGAAAGAATACGAAACGAAAAATACAAAATGAGAATGCAACCAAGTCATAGATTTATCTTTATAATGATAGATAAATAAGAGAAAATAGAGTGGTGATAAGATGATAAGTTACATGCCTTTCCAGTTGCTTTTAGTTAAGAAAGGTATTAAAAAGAAAGAGGTAGTTGAAAAAACCGGCATCCCTTGATTTACTATGGCCAGACTAAATAAAATCAGTTTGTATCACTTGAGGTGATCGACAAACTATGTGCAGCCTTAGATGTATACCCTGGCGATCTCTTGGAATACATACCGGATAGCAAAAGAGAGGAGGCTAAGGCATGAACGATAAACTTTTGCAACAAATATTGGAAGAACTACAAAAGATGAATCAGCGTATTGATACGCTGGAAGAAGGAATGAACAGCCGTTTCGATGAACTAAAGGACTCTCTTAGCCGTAAGCATGTTGAAAACATTAAAGCGGACGAATTAATTCTTCAATCACAAAAGGAAACACTCGCCCGCCTTGATGACATAGAACGCGGCATGTATCGCCTGGAGAAGATAGAGCTACGGCAGAACCGAACAACCGCGAAAGTGGACGAACTGGAAGCGGATGTGACTCTGCTGCGGGACAAACTACAGAATTAACATGCAGGATATCTTTTTAATTTGAACTCTTAGGTAAATTAAAACCTCAGTTATAACCCGGGTTGTTACTATAGCATGTCCACTGGATAAAGCAATGTAAAAGCCATCGAAAACATTTCGATGGCTCTTGTGATTCATACCATATGAACCTTTACGTTCGATTCATCCAGCCACGCGGAGAATGCATCTACCGCCTGGTCCCATTCATCTTCCGATTCTACAGGAGAAAGCGCAGGCACACCGTCCGTCAGCGAATACTTAAAAAGATACGGGTGAGGGTCAGCAAAACTGGTCGGAGTGAGCACCGCATACGTCTGTCCCGCCACATCCATCTCGGTCATGACGCTATACTGCTCCTCCCGCCCAAGCCGTGCATCATACCATTTCACCTGATTTCCCCATGAATCGCGCAGGTGGCGCACTTCCCCTCTGGATTCCGCTTGATAATCCAAAATTAATTTTCCTCTTTATCAAGTTCGCTCATCAACGTTTCGAATGTAGCTTCTACCTGCTCCCACTCCTGCTCGTCTTCAATCGGCTGCAGCGTATCTGTCCCCTCATAGCGCAGGAACTCTACTTCATACTCTTCCTGATCTTCTTGCTCGGCAGGCACCAGGCATAGGTACGTACGATCTTCAATTTCGAAAATGTACATAACAAGATATTCGTACTCTTGACCGGACTCTTCATCCGTAATCGTAATATATTCGCCGACTTCAATTCCGATATTATCCAAATCCATGTGCATAACCTCCTATTTTTGGGCATCCAGGTAATTTTGCAATATAATTACCGCTGCCATTTTATCAATGACTTGCTTTCTTTTCTTACGGCTCACATCGGCGGAAACCAACATTTTCTCGGCCGCCATTGTTGTTAAGCGCTCATCCCACATTTTAACGGGAAGACGCGAACGGTTTTGCACATATTCCGCAAATGCCTGGCACATCTCGCCCCGAGGTCCAATCGTACCATTCATGTTTTTAGGAAGCCCGACAATAATTTCCCCCACATCATATTGTTTTATGAGTTCTTCGATGCGAAGATAATCTTTTTTCTTGCCTTCCCTGCGGATGGTCTCTATTCCCTGTGCTGTCCATCCAAACTCATCGCTGATTGCGACGCCAATCGTCTTTTCACCGACATCGAGTCCCATTTTACGCATACATTCTCTCCTAATAATGTCCGCCCATAACACGCCTCTTTCCCAAATGGGAAGGAGGCGGCTGATGCGGTCAGGAATTCTTCGTTGTGCTATCGGTTCGAGCGAAGATATGAACGAACAAGCTCCTCGATTAATTCGTCGCGCTCCAATTTGCGAATAAGCGTGCGCGCATTGTTGTGGCGGGGAATGTAAGCCGGATCACCGGAAATCAAATAACCGACAATTTGGTTAATCGGGTTGTACCCTTTATCTTCGAGCGCACCGTACACCTGCAGCAGAACTTCACGGGCGTCCACTTCCACCTCGTCCTGCTTGAAATTGAACTTCATGGTATGATCCATGGAACTCACTGCCTAGCACCTCTTTCAAAGGATCTTCATTACTTTTTTATATTCGCCCCGAACTGTCGAATTCCCTCTTTTCGAACCTGCACTAAATTTGTTCACCTACCCAGCTTTTCACAAATGCAAGTGCTTCCGGCAACTGTGCCGGGTTCTTGCCGCCCGCCTGGGCCATGTCTGGACGGCCGCCGCCGCCGCCACCGCAGCGTACAGCTACCTCTTTTACCGCTTTACCCGCATGAAATCCCTGTTTAACCAGATCAGCGGTTACGCCGGCTACGATATTTACTTTATCGTCTTTTACCGAACCCAATACAACAATGCCGGATCCGAGTTTGTTCTTCAGATCATCTACCATGTTGCGCAGATTATCCATGTCGACGCCGTTTACTTTCGCAGCGAGCACCTTTACGCCTTTTACTTCTTCTATCTGATCGGTGAGCGAAGAAGCTTCCAGGTGGCTTAACTTGGCGCGCAGCGACTCATTCTCGCGCTCCAGCGCCTTCATCTCGCCTTTTACCGCTTCGATGCGCTGCGGTACGCTGGAAATGTTTGTTTTAAGCTCTTCCGCTACTTTTTTAAGCGTCTGCAGTTGTTTATTCAGATACTCGTATGCCATGCGTCCGGTTACGGCTTCGATACGGCGTGTACCGGCGCCGATGCCCGCTTCGCTGAGAATCTTGAACAGGCCGATTTCTGCCGTATTGCTTACGTGGCAGCCGCCGCACAGCTCCAGGCTGTAATCGCCTACCTGCACGACGCGTACTTCATCGCCGTACTTCTCGCCGAACAGCGCCATCGCACCCATCGCTTTTGCTTCTGTGAGTGATTTATGCATAATGTTAACGTCAATATTACGCCAAATCTGCTCGTTCACCTTTGTTTCAATTTGTTCCAGCTCGTCCGCCGTCACCGCTCCAAAGTGCGAGAAGTCAAAGCGAAGGCGGTCGGGAGCAACCAGCGATCCGGCCTGATTCACGTGTGTCCCCAGCACATCTTTCAGCGCTTGGTGCAGCAGGTGGGTGGCGGTATGGTTCTTAATCGTATCGGCGCGGGATGCCCGCTCTACTATAGCCTCTACCGTATCGCCTACTTTTAACGTGCCGCTCTCTACCAGAACGGTATGCACATGCTGACCGTTCGGCCCTTTCTGCGTATCCTGCACCCTCGCCTGCATTTTACCGGCACTCAGCAGGCCTTTGTCCGCAACCTGTCCGCCGGATTCCGCATAGAACGGTGTACGGTCAAGAATAACCTGACATTCTGTGCCGGCACCTACCATGTCTACAGACTCATTATCATGCACAATCGCTGCGACTTTCGCGCTGGTTACAAGCTCGTCATAACCTACGAATTCGCTTTTTACCTTGATATCGCCAAGCACGCCGCCCTGCACCTGCATGCTGTCTTCATCCTGACGGGCCGCACGGGCACGGGCACGCTGCTCTTCCATCGCAATATCAAAGCCTTCACGGTCTACGGTCAATCCTTGCTCGGCCGCAAAATCTTCGGTCAAATCAAACGGGAAACCGTACGTATCATACAGTTTGAATGCTTCCGGTCCGCTGATTTTCGTTTGTCCGGCTTTTTTCGCCGCTTCGACCATCTGCTCGAGGATATGCAGACCTTCATTCAGCGTTTCATGGAATCGTTCTTCCTCGTTTTTAATCACACGTTCGATAAATTCACGCTTCTCCAGTACTTCCGGATAGTAAGCTTTCATAATTTCGCCAACCACCGATGTTAATGTGTAAAGGAAGGACTTATCGATGCCGAGCACTTTACCGTAGCGAACCGCACGGCGCAGCAGACGGCGAATGACATACCCGCGTCCTTCATTGGACGGCAGTGCACCGTCACCAATCGCAAAAACAACGGTACGGGAGTGGTCAGCAATCACTTTCAGTGCCACGTCTTTTTCCGGCGATTCGCCGTATTTTACACCCGCGATATTGCAGGTCGCTTCAATAATCGGGAACAGTAGATCGGTCTCAAAGTTATTATCTACTTCCTGCAGAATAGACGCCATGCGCTCGAGTCCCATCCCTGTATCGATGTTCTTCTTCGGCAGCGGCGTGTAAGAGCCGTCCGGATTGTGGTTGTACTGCGAGAATACAAGGTTCCATATTTCAAGGTAACGTTCATTCTCACCACCCGGATATAGCTCTGGATCGCTTGGGTCGTTGCCGAATCTCTCCCCGCGGTCGTAGAAAATCTCACTGTTCGGTCCGCACGGGCCTTCTCCGATATCCCAGAAGTTTCCTTCCAGGCGTACGATACGCTCGTCCGGGATGCCCACTTTCTTGTTCCAGATTTCGTATGCTTCGTCATCTTCCGGGTGGATGGTTACAGACAGCTTCTCCGGATCAAAGCCGATCCATTCC
>NZ_DFMZ01000120.1:0-4831 GCF_002375825.1 Aneurinibacillus sp. UBA3580 | reverse complement strand
TCCAGATCGGTTGTTTGAATACGACGCTTACGTCTGTCACTGGCATCGGATACTTTCTTCGGGCAATATTTTGCGCCCCGTTCACGTCCCGATGCCTCCCGGTCTTTGTCACCGGGCAGAAAAAGTGGCGTGTCCTTGTTTGGTGCCGACCGTCGCAGAACGGACAGTCCTGGCTGGTGTAGGCTTCTCCGGTTTCTTCCACCACCACACCGGCTTTCTTTGCTTTGTAGGTGAGGTACGCCGTAAGCCGGCCATGCTCCCACAGGGAGAGCTGCTGACGGCGGCGCTGGGTGGTTTTTCGCTTCTTCGTCGTGTCTTTCCTGGTGTTTTTCTCAATGCCATCCACCTTGCCGATGACCAGATGGGTCACCTGTTCAGCAAGGAGAAAATCCACGGCCTGCTTTGTCGTTTTATGCAGCCAATCTTTGATTTGAGCGTCGCTTTTCTGCTGGAGGTAGCGCTTGGCCCGAAGATACTTCTTCCACTGCCGGCTTCCTTTCTTGCACCGCGCCATCTTCTTCGACAGTTCCGCAAGAAACTTGGCGCGTCCCTGTTTGACGGCACGCACCGCACGACCAGAGAGGACGAGCGCTTTGTCTTCTGTGGCCAGGGCGACGCTGTGGATTTCGCCCAGGTCGCATCCGGCTGGTTTGAGCGGCAGGTGTTTATGACGCGGCTCAGCAACCGGGGTATCGATGCAGTAGTGAAACCAGTAGTGACCCCGACGCCAGACGATTTCAGCATACGTGCAGGCTGATAACGCTTCTCCCGAAAGATTCGGTATGGTAAGCGTGACATCTTCACGGAGACCGCTTCCGGCCAGCCATTTCCGCTTCTGTGTGGCCTTTGCGGTGAGAAGGCCCGCAAGTAATGGTTTGTCGTTTTTGAACTTCAGCACAATCTGCTCGCCTGTAACGACAAACCCGTTTTGTTTAAACGGAAGGCAGAAGAAATGCTTTTTTCGCCACGGATACCTGGCCCGGCGGTCGCCTCTCCTGCGTTTCTCCTTCGTTCCCTTGCGGCATTCGTCGTATTTGTCCACGATGGCCTGCACCGTTTGCGAATGAAGCCGGTATGCTTGTTTGCGGTTTGCCTGCAGCAGTGTTTTAGAAGCCCACCGCTTCCACGTGCGAAAATACAGCACGGCTTCTTCGAGCGTATCGTTCCATACCCGTGCGGCTTCGCGCTGATAGTCTCTGAGCACCGCATACAGCACCGGATCATAGGGGATGCGAAACGAGTGGATAAGCTTCATCGACCTCCTCCTCTTATTTAGAAATCTCTTCCTGTAGTATAACACAAAATCGAACGTTTGTGCGGTATGATTCATCCACATGCCTAAAGACGTGGGCTTTCTCGCGCTATTTCTGTAAATTTACGAATGATTTCATGCAGTTCATCAGCCATTCTAGATAACGATGCGGATGAAGCTTCCTGCATGAATGCCAGTTGTTCCTCCGTAGCAGCAAATACAGTCTAAATATCGGTTGAATTCGTATCCTTCCCGTCCAATGGCAACCTGTTTTACGTTATCCGAAAGTGCATGTAAATTTAAATCAATTCCTACAACGCCAAGACCTCCTCCCAGCATGGCCGAAATAGTTACCACTACGCTGCCGGACCCCGCATCAATATACGGCTCCGTAATCACAGCCCCGCCTCGTTAACCTGCGCTCCATTCTGTTCCAGGGTGGCTGCCATGTACTCTATGTCTTTTACCGCCGGCTCAATGGTACGGGTAATGAGTCCATCGAGCAGAACCACATTCTCTTGCGCGCTTTGAACAATCTTCTCTTCTACTTTTCTTTTGGCTGTTTCATATGCTGCTCCCCCTATCACCAGGCTGGGAAGCAGCAAGATGACAGCAAAAGCTATAATTAATCTGCTTTTAAATGAAATCCGGACAAATCACAGCGTTCTGGAATCGATTTCATAGAGCATAAGAAAACCAGCGGCCATTTTTTCTTGCTTGCAAAGTAAAGCGAAATATACTTTTCCATATCGTAAAAAAAAAAACGCCGCCTATCTCAGGCGGCAGAGGAAAAGGGGGGAGAATATAGGGAGACACTTACTCCTATAACTATTTTTATTCTTCCTCTTTTCTTTTTGTTTTAAACCTTGTGATTCAATTTTTTTCATTACACATAGGAATACTTGTGCAGAATAAGTTTGCTCACTTCATATGCGCTGTGGAATGACAACTCTGACAGCTGCCCCTTGCCCTCGCACCAGTCGCCTGCAAAAAACACGTTACGGTAGTCAGGTAAATACAGCGGCATGGCTTTCTGGTTCATCGTCCACTTAATTTCCTGAGCAGCGGCGCGCTTCGATACGCGCGGCACGACCAGACGATCGCGCCAACCGGCAAAGTGCTTATCATAAAGCGCTTCAATCTTCTCGTGATACTGCTGGATTTTCTCTTTGTCTTTTAAATCTTCTTCCGTTAGGTAGGCAATGGCCTGCAGCAATTGGCCGCCTTCCGGCACGCACGTTTCATCGTAGTGTGAAATATCGGTGATAAACATTTTGTTCTTTTTATCATAAATGTACGTATATGGCACCTCGATTCGTTTTTCAAGGCCAATATCATATACGTATACATAACTTGGTTCATAGCTGGAATACTGTTTAATGAAGTGTTCGATTTTTGTACCGCAAACAATCTTTTCCAATTCTTTTGGTGGCATGCAGAAAAGGAATTCTTGCCCTTTGAATACCCCCTGCGTAGTCCGTACAGCTGTAACGCGGCTATTCTCTGCCTCTACCGCTTCTGCCTTCGCTTTCGTTACAATCGTACCGCCGTTTTCCTCGATGACCCGAACGAACTCATTAATGAGAGCCTGCCAGCCTCCACCGATATAAGCAACCGGCTTGTTGGTAGTAAACAGGCGTTGATAATAGTTAAAAAACACATCGGATGGAATCCGTTCAGGCTCACGGGTGAAAAAGTTCGAGGAGGCAAGCGTTAACATCATTTCTCTTACTTCGCCCCTGATGTCTTTTTCATCCATCCATTTCTCAATCGATAAATGCGGATGACCCTTCTCCATGTGTAGCATTGTTTTAAAAATCTCAAATGTAAACTTAATTTTACTTAAGCTATTTAACACCGAGGTATTGAATAGTCCTTGAATGTTGGCTGGAACGTCCGTTAATTTGTCACCGATATCGTATTTCGCTTTGTTCGGCTCGAAGTCCCGCCAATCGATTTTAATTCCGAGCTCTTTTTCAAATTTGCGCAGCACAGAAGTGTCACGTCCATAGATTGCATGCGCGCCAAAATTAAACGAAAAACCTTTAATCTTTAATGTTACGGCTCGCCCGCCTAGATTACCTCGTTCGAGCACAACCACTTTTTTCCCTTTGTTTGCCAGGTATGCCGCGGCCGATAATCCGGCCAGACCCCCGCCTACGATGACCGCATCATAGAAGGTTGCTTCAGTTGTTTCCATGTGATTAACATCTCCCACTATGCTAGTTAATTTTACACTAGATTGGTGTTGTTTTTATATTACCACCCAAATACGCTATTTTACCTTCTTCAGATTAGTTAGACAATAGGTCATATAGTACGAAGGAAAAGAGAAGAAAAAATGAGGAGAAGATTTTCATGCAGAAAAAGGCGAATGCCTTTTTCTTCCTCGGCTCTTTTTTCCTCTTTCCCTCTTTCTTTTTTCCTTATCTTCACAAAAAAAAAGACAGCTCCAACCTAAAGAGGAGCTGCCGAAAGACTAAAGAATATGGTGCTTTGCGACTTCTTGAACCGCTTCGTATTCAATCATAAGCCTGTTAATAATCGTCTGAACCGGTAATATTTGATCGATTTCATGCACGCGTGCTCCCGCGAATACCAAACCGTTTTCCACGTCGCCGTTTACGGACGTAATGAGCGAGTCCAATGTGCAGAACCGGTAGGAACAAGCTTTCAGGCAATCGTAGCATTTCTCGATTTTCAACTTATTATCGCCGCTAATCGCCTCGGTGAAGCGGTTGCGGATGGCACGGCCCTGAAGGCCGACGGTCGTCTTTACCAGTACGAGATCGTCCGCGCTTACCGTTTCGATATACTTCTGTTTAAATGCGTCCGGCGCGTCGCATTCGACGCTCGCTACAAACCGGGTTCCCATCTGTACGCCTGAAGCGCCCATTTGAATCGCCCGCGCAATATCCGCTCCCGTCATAATGCCGCCGGCAGCGATGACCGGGATGCTGACCGCTTCAATTACCTCAGGCAGAATCTCGAACAACGGCCGGTCCGTTCCCAGGTGTCCGCCCGCTTCAAAACCTTCCACTACGACAGCGGCGGCGCCGAGACGCTCTGCCAGCCTAGCCAATTTGGCGGAAGAAACAATAGAAATAACTGGAACATCGTATTCACGTCCCCAGGCATACATATCCCGTGAGAATCCGGCGCCGGAAATAATGAAATCGACCTTCTCTTCCATGGCCGCTTTTATCGTTTCCGGAAAACTATTCATTGCAAATAATACATTAACCCCTATATATCCCTGTCCCTTTGTCAACTCTCTCGCCCTGCGAATATGGGCCCGCATCTCTTCAACCGGAATTCCCGTTCCGGAGATAATGCCGATGCCCCCGGCATTTGCGACGGCCGCCGCCAGATTGCTCAGCGAAATCCGTACGCCCATGCCCCCCTGTATAATCGGTACGCGCGGTTTCATATGCGCGATTTGTAATTGTGGTATATGCACCCCAATCCCCCCCTGTTTCATAGCTCAAACCCCTTATTTAACCCTTGCGAAGCATAGTTTAAACTATATCACACATCAAGTCTAAAAAGTGTTAATTTTTTTATACGAAAATGTCCTCA
>NZ_DFMZ01000119.1:0-9130 GCF_002375825.1 Aneurinibacillus sp. UBA3580 | reverse complement strand
CTCATGATTTTCACAGAAAAATATTAAACTTTCTCAAAATGAATATTGACAAAAAACTGAAAAATAAGGTAGGATGTGATTAGCGGTCACATATCAGATGACCTGATAAGAAAGGATGTGGCGTGAAAGCGTTGCCAAAGTTTAACGTACGTAAAACGTATGAAGAGGTTGCTGATTATCTGCGTGAGCAAATTATCTCCGGCGTATATCAGCCGGGCACCCGAATGCCCTCGCTCAGAGAGCTGGGGGAGACGCTTGGTGTAGGACAATCAACGGTAAGGGAAGCGCTTAGCTCTCTTAAAACACTTGGGTTAATTACGATGAAGCAGGGGGAAGGCACGTTCGTTACCCGGCATGATCCTGAAGAGGTTATCTCTGCGTTCGAGGCATTACGTCCGGTGACGCGGCAGGAAATCATGGAGCTGCTGGAAGTTCGCAAGATTATTGAAAGCGGTACGGCCCGTCTGGCCGCTGAGCGGCGAACGGAAGAAGAACTGAACCAAATTGAGAAAGCGCTTAAAGAAATGAAAAAGGCGCTTTCTGAAGGAGATCTGGGAGATGCACCGGATTGGAAGTTCCATTATGCGGTCGCCAGCGCTTCACACAATCAAACCCTCAAATCCGTAATGATGTCTATCTCTGAAGCGATGGGACGCTCATTGTATGCCAGTCGCCTGGAGCTGTATCGAACGCAGGGTGTTCCGGAAGAGTTATACAAAGAACACGTGAACATCTATGAAGCAATTTGTGCTCAAGACAGCAAGCGGGCCGAAGAAGCTATGCTGTATCATCTGCAAGGAGTGGAGGAAAAGATGCTGGAATAGCGCTTTTCTTCTAAGCAGAAAAGTCAGATGACCTGAGGTATTTGGCATGCTAACTTATCAGATCACCTGAAAGCTATAGGTGACTATTCGTCAGGGGACAAGCCAATAGGCTGACCATATAAACATATCTAAAATTTAAGGGTAAAAGAGGTGTATGTTATGCAAACATGGACGCAAGTGTATGCTCCGTTGGGGAGTCTCGGGTTGTCAGCCGCTGTGGCAGTCATTCCTATCGTATTCTTTTTCCTTGCGCTGGCTGTTTTCCGTATGAAAGGCCATACCGCAGGATTTATCACAGTGCTGCTCTCCCTGATTATTGCAATTGCTGTCTACAAAATGCCGTTTTCTATGGCACTGGCCGCAGCCGGATACGGATTCTTCTATGGTTTATGGCCGATTGCGTGGATTATTGTAACCGCTGTATTTTTGTACAAAATCACCGTGAAAACAGGACAATTTGACATCATTCGTTCTTCCGTCGTATCGATTACGGACGACCAGCGTCTGCAGTTACTGTTGGTTGGTTTTGCGTTCGGGGCATTTCTGGAAGGTGCCGCCGGATTCGGTGCGCCGGTAGCGATTACTGCAGCACTTCTGGTGGGCCTCGGGTTCAATCCGTTGTACGCGGCGGGATTGTGTCTTATCGCCAATACGGCGCCGGTAGCGTTCGGGGCGATGGGAATTCCGATTATTACTGCAGGTAAAGTGACAGGTATCGATGCATTTGTAATTGGTCAGGCGGCAGGCCGTCAACTGCCTCTGCTGTCTGTTATCGTTCCGTTCTGGCTTGTTTTCATTATGGACGGTCTGCGCGGTGTGCGTGAGACATGGCCGGCGGTTCTAGTGGCCGGCGGTTCATTCGCAATTACGCAATTCTTTACGGCAAACTTCATCGGACCTGAGCTGCCGGATATTACGTCCGCTTTAGTTAGCCTGATTTCGCTTGCCGCATTCCTTAAGGTGTGGAAGCCGAAGCGCATCTTCCGCTTTGAAAATGCCGGTATGGCGGCGACCGAAGCAAGCGCAACGGCCGCTGTCGATACTGAGAAACGGTATACGGCCGGTCAAATTTTCAAAGCATGGTCTCCGTTTATCATTCTTACCATTATGGTAACCATCTGGAGCCTGCAGCCATTCAAAAAGCTGTTCGATAAAGGCGGGGTATTGGAGTCACTGGTCATTAAAGTCAATGTACCGTTCCTCGATAAGCTCGTTATTAAAGCGGAGCCGATTGTAACGAAACCGACACCGTATGAAGCATTATTCAAACTGGACATTCTGTCTGCAGTCGGTACAGCCATTCTAATTGCAGCCATTATCTCCATGTTCGTACTGAAAATGAAGCCGAGTGAAGGGTTGAAAACGTTTAAAGAAACGTTGTCTGAATTGAAAAAGCCGATTCTTTCTATCGGTCTGGTGCTTGCGTTCGCCATGGTTGCCAACTATTCCGGTCTATCATCTACACTGGCACTGGTGCTGGCAGGGGCAGGCGGTCTGTTTCCATTCTTCTCGCCGTTCCTTGGCTGGCTCGGGGTATTCCTTACAGGTTCCGATACATCAAGCAATGCGTTGTTTTGCAGTCTGCAGAATGTAACGGCACAGCAGATTGGCGTCAATGAAACACTGCTTGTCGCGGCGAATACAACCGGCGGGGTAACCGGCAAGATGATTTCTCCGCAGTCGATTGCGGTGGCATGCGCGGCGGTTGGACTCGTCGGCAAAGAGTCCGATTTGTTCCGCTTTACTGTTAAACATAGTCTGTTGTTTGCCGCTATTGTAGGTATTATCACATATGTCCAAGCTTACTATTTGACCTGGATGCTTCCATAAGAGCAAGCGTACAGGTATGACAAAGCAGGGAGATGCCCTTGTTCCATGGGACAACGGCGCTCCCTCTTAGTGTTTTGCGAAAACCAAGAAAAAGCAAGGAAAGTAAAAGAAGGACTAAGATTTAATGAAGAAAAAGGCGTTCGTTTTTTTCCGCAGATGCGTCTTAGTTTTTTCTTCTGTTTCTACTATTTTCATTTATTCTTTGGAGGTGTTTACCTGTGAAGGTCTCCATTTTTATTACATGTTTATCGGATGCAATCTACCCGCAGGTCGGGGAAGCGATGGCCCGACTCCTCGCACGGCAGGGGATCAAGCTCCATTTTCCTGAAGCCCAGACTTGTTGCGGCCAGCCCGCGTTTAACAGCGGATACTGGGATGAAGCGCGGGCCAGTGCCCGGACGCTTCTTGAAGCATTCGATGACAGCGATTTTGTCGTATCGCCATCCGGCTCATGTACCGGGATGATTCAGCATTATTATCCGACCCTGTTCAAAGATGATCCGGTCATGCTTAAGAAAGTGCATCAGTTTTGTGGGAAGACGTACGAATTCTCCCAGTTTCTTGTAAATGTGTTGGGCGTTACAGACGTAGGAGCACATTTTCCGCACAAAGTGACATACCATCCTTCCTGTCACGGAAGCCGGCTGCTTGGCATTAAAGAAGAGCCTCGCCAGCTTCTGGCCAATGTGAGGGGACTTGAGCTTGTCGATTTGCCGTTCGCGGAAGATTGCTGCGGATTCGGCGGTACATTCGCAGTAAAGATGTCTGATATCTCCGGTGCAATGGTTGAGGAGAAAGCGCAGCACGTGCTCGAAACCGAAGCCGAAGTGCTGGTTGGCATGGATATGGGCTGTCTGATGAATATTGGCGGCCGCCTGCGCTATGAAGGCCGTCCGGTGCGTGTTATGCATCTGGCGGAACTGCTGTATGAAGGGGTGAAACAAGAAGTATGAGCACAACGTTTAACCCGACAACTACAATCAAAGAGCGGGCCAGAATATCTTTAAATGACGAGTTTCTTCGCAACGCGGTAAAATACACGACGGAAAAGCTCCGCACGTCCAAAAAGCTTGCTTCCGATGAACTGGGCAACTGGGAAGAGTGGAGGGAGCGTGCTCGGCAAATTCGTCTTCATACGATTGCCCATCTGGATTATTACCTGTCTGAATTCGTGAAGAATGCACGCGCAAATGGTGTACACGTTCATTTTGCATCGACGGCCCGGGAAGCGGTGGATATCACATTGAAAATCGCTGAGGCGAAGGGCGCGAAATCGGTCGTAAAATCGAAATCAATGGTATCGGAAGAATTGCACATTAATCACCGGCTTGAAGAGATCGGGGTGGAAGCAATTGAAACCGACCTGGGTGAGTACATCATTCAACTGGCGGGTGAAACACCGTCTCATATCATTATTCCGGCCATTCATAAAAATAAGCAGCAGGTCGCCGACTTATTCTCAGAGGAAGCAGGCGAAACACTGCCGCCGGAAACGCCTATCCTTGCAGGCTTTGCCCGCGCCAAGTTGCGCGAGAAATTCCTTGAAGCGGACATCGGCATGACCGGGTGCAACTTCGCTATTGCTGAGACCGGATCTATGGTGCTGTTCTCCAATGAAGGAAACGCCCGCATGGTTAGTACTGTGCCGAAGACGCAGATTACGTATATGGGGATGGAGCGGATTATTCCGTCGCTTGAAGATTTGGAAGTGATGGCGACGATGTTGCCGCGTGCAGCTACCGGACAGAAGCTGACCGTGTATATGTCGGCGATTACGGGGCCGCGCCGCCCGGATGATTCGGACGGCCCGGAAGAAATGCATATTATTATTCTGGATAACGGCCGTTCTTCCCAGTTGGGGGATCCGGAATTTCAGGAAGTACTGAACTGCATCCGCTGCGGCGCTTGCCTCAATGCTTGTCCGGTCTACCGCCACGTCGGCGGGCATACGTACGGCTGGGTGTACAGCGGTCCGATCGGGGCGGTGCTGACGCCGCGACTGAATCAGGATACGGAGAAGTGGGGAGAAGTGGCATACGCGTCCAGCCTCTGTGGTGCGTGCTACGAAGCATGTCCGGTCAAAATTCCGCTGCATGACATGCTTGTCTATATCCGCCGCCAAAAAGTCGAAGAAGGGCATACGCCGGCATCAGAGCGCATGGCGTTTAAAGGATTTAAATACATCATGTCCAATCACCGCCGATTCAAGCGTACAGTAAATTTAGGCAGAACGGGCCAGAAGGTTGTCGTCCGCGATGGAGTGATTACATCGAAGATCGGGCCGCTGAAAGGGTGGACAGAGTACCGGTATGCGCCTTCTCTGGCAGAGCATTCTTTCCGTGATTCCTGGAGAAATCTATACGCGGAATTGGAAGGAAGTACGCCGGACATGTCTTCGGATGTGATGAAGCGGTTAGAAGAAGCGAAAAAGAAACAGGGAGGAAGACGCCATGAGTAAGCAGGGTGAAGACATCATCCGCCAGCTGGACGATCAGGCGGCGCAAAAAGAGGAGCAGTTTTTCGCGCATATTGCAAACCGGTTGAACCGGCCGCGCATCACCCGGGCGCCTGCCCATCCGTTCCGGGGTGCGCCGGACTTCTGGCATGCGTATGATCTTTCTGAAGAAAAACGTATCGAATTATTTATGGCAAATTGGACCAGCATGGGAGGCAACGCGCAAAGGTTTTCCGATATAGTGTCGTTGCGTACGTATATTGAAGATATGGCCAAAACAATGAAAGCGAAATATATGATTCGCTTTGATCATCCGCTTCTCAATGAGATGAATGTGGAACAAAACCTGCCGGATGTTGAGATGACAGTATGGAACGAGCAGGCGCAGGAGGAGCTTCTGACCAAAGCGGCAGGCGCCGATATCGGCATTGCCGTGGTGGATTACGCTATTGCCCACACAGGAACAGTGGTAGCCGTCTCCGGCGCGAAGCAAGGGCGTTCGGTGAGCCTTCTGCCGACAGTGTTTATTGCTGTGCTGCGGGCGCACGATATAAAAACGAAGATGGGTGAAGTTATGGCGGATTTGACGCGCCGCTTCGGTACTAAACTGCCTGCCGGTATCCACTTTATCAGCGGTCCGAGCCGCTCCGCTGACATTGAGAACGATTTAACGATAGGGGTGCACGGACCGGGTATCGTGCATGCGCTGATTTTAGATTAATAGTGAAGAGCCAGACCGTTAGTTTTCCGGCCTGGCTCTTTTTATATAAAAAAGAATGAATGAGAACATACTATAGGATGTCATCGAATACTACACGGATGGAGTGAATAAAAATGAACCAATATATGCAGGCAATCCATGACTATAAGGAAAGTGTAGGCGCATTTCAGCAAATAAGACCGGAGTTTACGAGCGCATACAACGAATTTACCGGTGCAGCCTTTGGAGACGGGGCAATTTCGCAAAAGGATAAACAGTTGATTGCGCTTGGCGTCAGTCTGGCTTCCCAGGATGAGTATTGCATTTTGTACCATACGATGGAGGCGCTGCATAAAGGGGCGAGCGAGCAGGAAGTGTATGAGGCGTTGCAGGTGGCAGCGGCTCTTCGCGGCGGTTCGGCGTTTTCCCAGCTGACGCTTGTTCAGCATGCATTGGCCGAGTTCAATAACCGGGTACAGTAAGCGAAACGGATTCTCTTATGTTTTACACATTTAAAAGAGGGGGTAAAGACAAACAAAAGAATCAAGAAGGAGGCACGACTTATGGCAGAAGAGAGAAATGAACGGGAAAAACACGAAAAGGGCAAGCTTGCCGATGTCCAGGATTGGGATCCGTTAGATACCCCGCAGATTACCGAATCCCGCGAAGCGCAGCGCCGTCTCGGACGGGGAGCGGAGATGCCCGGATTGTATGAAGCGGATAGAGCAAAGACGGAAGACGGCGAGGAAGAAATGACGAAAGAGGAGCGGCTTGCTTCCATTCAAAAGAACATCAATCTTATTAAGCAGGGGATTACGGAGAAACAATGAAGGCCAAAGAAGTGGCCGACAACTTCAAAAATCTCACGCGCGGAAAAGATGGACAGAAATAAAGAGGCCATCCGAGAAGATTCGGATGGCTGTATTTATTATAAAGATTCGCAAAGTACGCGCACGAACGCTTCCAATCCTTGCCGGTCAATTTCATCAAATCGGCCTTTCTCAGGGCTGTCAATATCAAGGACGCCGATGAGTGTACCATCTTTTATTATTGGTACGACAATCTCTGATTGGGAGGCGGCGTCGCAGGCGATATGGCCCGGGAATTGATTGACATCTTCTACAAGCAGCGTTTTCCGTTCTCCGGCGGATGTACCGCAAACGCCTTTGCCGAGCGGAATGCGCACGCAGGCCGGCAAGCCCTGGAAGGGCCCTAAGACCAATTCGTTTTTGCTTTCTTCATATAAATAGAATCCGACCCAGTTGATGCGGTCGAGGAATTGGTTCAGCAGAGCGGAAGCATTCGCCAGATTCGCGATAAGGTTTGGCTCATCTTCGATTAGTGCTTTGAGTTGTTTGCCGACGAGTTCGTAGTTTTTCTCGCGGGATGCCTCATATCTTTCGATTTTAAACAATTTTCTCATCCCTTCTTCTTAACAAAATGTATGTATATATGATACAAGAGGTCAGCGTCGTTTGACAAATCATTAAACCCTCTAGTTGTTTTATATACAAGGATTGCCTGATATACATTGTATGCTTTTTAAGCGGTTAACCCTATTTTTTAGTGTTAAGACAAATTATTTTGCGCGTACATACGCAAAAATTATTTGCTGCAAATTTAATTTGCATATCATAAGTAAAGAAAGTGTAGGGATAAATGAAATGAAGCAGAAGAAAACACGGTAGGATTGTTCGAGTGATTTTGGCATCCTAATTGCATAACTTAAGGTAAGAATTAACGAAAACGAAGATAACAGGAGGGTATCAAATGATTCCATATCGTCCAGAACCGTTTACCAACTTTGCCGAGGAACAAAATATGAAAGCGATTAACGAGGCGCTTGAGAAGGTGTCCGCGGAGCTGGGCCGCGACTATCCCCTCGTCATCGGCGGCGAAGAAATCATGACGGAAGAACGGCTTGTATCCGTCAATCCGTCCGCCAAAAAAGAAGTGATTGGAAGTGTGTCCAGCGCCGACCAGGCGCTTGCTGATAAAGCGATGAACGTGGCTGCGGAAACGTTCAAGACATGGTCCCGTGTTCCGGCCGAGCACCGTGCCGGCTACCTGTTTAAGACGGCAGCCATGATGCGCCGCCGCAAGCATGAGTTTTCCGCCTGGCTGATGCTGGAAGCCGGCAAGAGCCGCGCCGAAGCGGATGCCGATACGGCGGAAGCGATCGACTTCATGGAATATTATGCGCGTCAAATGCTTGAGCTCAAAGACCGTGGCCGTCAAACACTCGTCCACCTGCCGGGCGAAGATAACCGCCTGGAATACATCCCGCTGGGTGTCGGGGTCATCATTCCGCCGTGGAACTTTGCGCTGGCGATTGTCGTAGGCATGACGACCTCGGCGATTGTGACCGGTAACACCGTCATCTTAAAACCGGCCAGCCAAACGCCGGTGATTGCCTATAAATTCTATGAGTTGCTGGTAGAAGCGGGTCTTCCGGCCGGCGTTGTCAACTTCCTGCCGGGGCGTCCGGATGTGATTGGCGACTATCTGGTGGATCATAAACTGACACGTTTCATCAGCTTTACGGGTTCGCGTGCGGTGGGCTTACGCATTCATGAGCGTTCGTCCAAAGTGGCACCGGGCCAGATCTGGATGAAGCGTCTGGTGGCCGAGATGGGCGGCAAAGACGCCATCGTCGTCATGGACGATGCGGACCTTGAACTGGCCGCGCAAAATATCGTGGCGTCGGCGTTCAGTTTCTCCGGCCAGAAGTGCTCGGCATGCTCGCGTGCCATCATCCATGAGAATGTGTATGACCAGGTGCTGAATCGGGTCGTGGAGATTACGAAAGGCCTGAAAGTGGGCGACGTGCGGGATGCATCCAACTACACCGGTCCGGTCATTGATGAAAAAGCGTTGAACAAAGTGATGGAGTACGTCGAAATCGGGAAGAAAGAAGGCAAGCTGCTCACAGGCGGCAAGCCGATTGGGGACGAGGGCTTCTTCGTGGAGCCGACCATCTTCGCGGATGTGGACCCGAATGCGCGCATTATGCAGGAAGAAGTGTTCGGTCCGTTCGTGGCGTTCACAAAAGTGCGCGATTTTGACCATGCGATGGAAGTGGCGAACAATACGGAATACGGCCTGACCGGTTCCTTGTTCACACGCAACCGCGAGTTGATCGAGCGTGCGCGCGTTGAATTCCATGTGGGCAACCTGTACTTCAACCGCAAGTGCACCGGGGCGATTGTCGGCGTGCATCCGTTCGGGGGCTTCAACATGTCCGGCACGGACTCCAAAGCGGGCGGTCCGGATTATCTGCTGCAGTTCACGCAGCCGAAATTGACATCGGAGATCTTGTAA
>NZ_DFMZ01000002.1:4400-9485 GCF_002375825.1 Aneurinibacillus sp. UBA3580 | reverse complement strand
TCTGTGTCAAACGTTTGCTTTAAGCATACAAGAATGTTCATATATATCCTCCTTATGGCTTCTATATTGGTTTATAAGAGATTCAGCGCGCCGCCTGCCGGCATAAGCGTGAACGGTATTCGCAAATCAACCTACTTGTCGGTAAATTGCGCTTTACGTTTTTCAATGAATGCATTTACGCCTTCCTTCATATCGTCTGAGGCAAACAGTTGCCCAAACAGGACGGCTTCTTTCTCTGTGCCCTTCTCCTGCCCCACCGCAAGTCCGTATGTAACCGCTTCAAGCGCGGCGCGTACGGAAACGGCACTTTTCTCGAGAGCGATAAGCTCAGCGACTCTTTTTACTTCATCCATCAGAGAGTCTAGGGGAACGGCGCGGTTAACCAGGCCGATACGCTCCGCTTCTCTCCCGTCAACAAATTGACTTGTCAAAATTAATTCAAGCGCTTTTGCTTTATTGGTCAGACGCGCCAGCCGCTGTGTGCCTCCGAATCCCGGAATCAAACCCAGATTCAATTCGGGCAGACCCAGCTTCGCTTCTTCGGCCGCATACCGTATATGGCAGGCCATTGCGAGCTCTAGCCCTCCGCCCAATGCCGCGCCGTTAATTGCCGCAATCACCGGTTTAGAGAAGCTCTCAATCCGGTCAAACAGCTTCTGACCTGCCCGTGCCATCTGCTCTGCCTGTTCGACATTGTCGAATGCACCGGTAAATTCTTTAATGTCTGCGCCTGCAACGAAGAACTTTCCCGCTCCTGTTAAAACGATGACTTTGATGTCATCAATGCCTTCAATATAATTGAACGCATCGCCAAGACCGGTAAGCGTGGCGGAACTTAATGTGTTCGCCGGAGGTACATCAATACTGAGATACGCTACTTTGTTTGCTGCTTCAAGCTTGACATTTGTAAACTCCATTGTTCCTCTCCCTCCATAACCTGATATATGAATGTTCAACTTTGTCCGCTGTTATTTTTCTGTAAATTGCCTGTCTTCTAAATTATAATTGTTTTCCGGACAAATGGGCATTTAAATTTTTGTAAGTTCACTGTTTTGCCACTTTCAATCCGTTAATAAACAAATTATGAATCGGGTCAACAAGGGAGACAAGATTCTGGTTCCGCTCATTCATAACCCATGAGGTGACCGCTTCGTCCAGCGTGCCGAAAATCATCTTACGCGCTACTCTATGCTCTATATCCGGCCGGAAAACACCCTGCTCTTTGCCGAGGAAAATCACTTCGTCAATCAAGTCCAGGTAATGTTTTAACACCTCGTAAATTCCCGCCCGAAGGTTCGGGTTGGCTTGGCGCGTCTCAATCTGCGTTACGATGGCCAAATCACGGTCCTGAGACATCTGCCACAAGTGCATATAAATAAGTTCACGGAGACGATCTTCCGCCTTCTCCAGCGGAGCGATTCGGGCACGGGCCGTATTGATGAAAGTTCCGACTTTCTCTTTAAACAACGATATTAATATATCGTCTTTGTTGTCAAAGTAAAGATATATCGTACCATCAGCAACTGAGGCCTCTTTGGCTATTTTTGATACCTGTGCCTGATGGTAGCCATAGCGGGCAATAACCTTTACCGCTGCTTCGATAATGCTCTGATATTTCTCCCCTGTCTTCTTCGCCATAACGCTTCCCTCAAATCCCAAATAATGAATGAGCATTCACTCGAGTTTAGTTTATTCAAAAAAATCAGGATTGTCAATATGTATCGAAGAAGAAGTGTGGTTTTGTATATATATTTCGACATTTACCGTCATTCTCCTTCTTCTAGAATATTTTTATTTGCTCAGGAAATACTTAACATGATTTCACCTCACTGGTTACAGAAAGGAGATTGTTATGACAACCCTTACACAAGATGAAAATAAAGCGGTTCGGCTTTTTTTCTATTCTTCTATTGTCTGGCTCCTCGTTGGAATGAGTATTGGCCTGATCCTTGCGATTAAGTACGTATGGCCGAATTTTCTGGTATGGGGCGAGTTTCTCCAGAAATATCTCTCCTATGGCCGCATTCGTCCGGCGCATACACACGTCGTTCTATTGGGCTGGATGTCGATGGCGTATGTGGGCGGCCTACTTTACATTATTCCCCGGTTGACCCGCAAATCTCTCGAACATCCACGCCTTGCCCGTATCATCGGTATCCTCTGGAATGTGTATATCGTGCTTGCGGTTATTATACTATCGATGGGTTATACAACGACGATTGAATACGCGGAAACACCATGGCCGCTCGACCTTTTTTTAATCGTGTTGGTGGTTGGCACAGCATATATCTGCTTCAAAACCATCGCGAAACGCAACGAACATCAACTTTATGTCAGCCTCTGGTATTTCATGGGCTCTCTTATCTGGCTGCCGTTTCTCTATATCATCGGCAACCTTGCTACCTACTTCATCTCAGGGGTTCCCCAGGCGCTGGCAGGCTGGTTCTACGGCCACAACGTCATCGGACTCTGGTTTACGACAGTGGGAGTCGGATTCATCTATTACCTGCTTCCGCTGCTGTCCAAAAATCCGCTATACAGTCACAAACTCTCGCTTATCGGATTCTGGACAATCGCAACGTTCTACGTATGGAACGGTCCGCACCATCTGCAGAACGGACCTATCCCCGCCTGGTTAATGAAAGCCGGCGTCGTTCCGTCTGTGCTCCTCATTATTCCGGTATGGACCGTCCTTGCTAACGTGTTCGGTACGATGAAGGGCAAATGGCATGTCATATCAGAGAATGTATCGCTGAAATTTGTCGTAACCGGCGCTATTTTCTATTTAATCACTTGCCTGCAAGGACCGTTTCAATCCCTTATGCAGCCAAGCGCCATCCTTAAATTCACCAACTGGATAATAGGTCACGCACATATGCCATTGTTCGCCGCTTTCTCATTCGTCCTGTTCGCCTTGTTCTATCATGCGCTGCCGACGCTGACCGGCCGCAAAATCTATAGCGAGGCGCTGATGAACTGGCACTTCTGGCTATCGATTATCGGATTTCTCATCTTTGCCTTTACCACCTGGACGGCCGGGGTTATGCAAGGGTTTGCATGGACAGAAGGAAAGCAATACGGCGTGCCGTTCCTTGAGGTGGTCGTATCGCTGCAGCCATTCTCCATCGCCCGCGCTGTCGGCGGCCTATTGATGTTCACCGGACAAATTGTGTTCGCCTACAACGTGCGCAAGTCTATTACAGAAGGACAACCGCTGTCAGTCGAAGAGAAATCGAGTTCCACTGCATAAACCGTAAGAAAGGAGCGAAACCATGAGCGGACAAAGCAAAGAACGTTTTATGAAACCTTTTATTATCGGTGCATCCCTTCTGTTCTTCATTGGGGTCGCAGCCACCGTGGTGCTTCCTTTCTACGATGAGGTCATGCAGCGGGAGAACGCAAATGCTGCCATCAAAAATTATTCGATTGATTCGCCGGAATACCGCGGACGCCAGGTCTATATCCGCGAGGGCTGTCATACGTGTCATACACAGTTCGTACGTCCCGTAAAAGCGGACTCCTCGCTGGGCCCGGTCTCTGTTCCGGAAGATTACTATCATGATTATCCGCATCTGCTGGGCAGCGTGCGGACCGGCTCCGATCTTACCTGGGTGGGCACCCGCTGGAATGAGCAATGGCACCGTGTACATTTAAACAACCCGCGCCAGGTATTCCCGGGCAGTACGATGCCAAGCTATAACTATTTATCCGACCAGGATACAGAAGATTTGATTGCTTATTTGATGAGCTTAAAACCGGCACCTTCCACTGAAGGACGCTAGGAGGTAGGAGTAATGGATGAAGAACGCCGCGAAAAGAAAGAAACAACGCATGAAGAACCTCTTGAGGAAGTTGCGGGGATTCGGATGGCGAATGCCCGGGTGCCGCGCTTTCTCGTCATCACGTATGTCACGCTGGCAGCCTGGGCGATCGGTTATTCGGTTCTGGCCCAACCGGTAAATGAACGAACGGAAGATACCGCCGGCAACAAGCCGGTAGACGGCAAAACAATCGTCCAACAGCACTGTCTCGGCTGTCACAATCTGACCAAAGAAGCGCTTGTTGGCCCCGGGCTGCAGGGGGTCGGCCAGCGCCTTCCCGGCGAGAAATTAACCAATGTGCTGCTAAACGGGCGCGGTGCCATGCCCTCCCTTCCCAACCAGGGACTGGACAGCGAACAGATTAAAGCTGTAGAAAAATATTTGCGGACACTGTAAGGAGGAAACGTATGAACACCCACATTGTGGCTGTATTTACCCTTCCGGAGGAAGCGGAACGCGCATGTAACGCCCTGCAGAGCTACGTGAAAAAAGACGAAATTTCGTTTTTACGCAAAACGGAACAACCGGATACATTTACGGGTGACGCAAGCGCCGATCCCGTGGTCGATGGCGTGACTATCGGATCGGTTATCGGAGGCGCGGCGGGTCTCGCTTTCAGCATGGGAACGCTGCTTATCCCGGGGATTGGCCCTGTAATCGCGGCAGGCCCTCTTCTCTCCGTACTCGCCGGCGCCATGTCCGGCGGAGTTATCGGAGGATTGACGGATCTAGGTATTAACAGGTATACATCCGAACATATTAGCCGGCACCTTGAACAGGGACAGGTTGTTCTTGTTATACAGGTCAGCAAACCGGAGTTGCGCGGAACGATTACCCATCTATTGGAGCAGCACGGCGCGGTAGAAATTCATGATGAACCGGTTATTGAAAATTAGGCGCAAAGAAAGGATGGGAAAAACGCTCCCATCCTTTTATTTTGTCTGTAGTCTGCCTTTCTCCTCTTCGATAAGAGCACGACGCAGAATTTTTCCGACCGCCGTCTTCGGAAGTTCATCCCGAAATTCATAGATGCGGGGTACTTTGAAAGCGGCCAGCTTCTGCCGGCAATACGTATCTAATTCCTCTTCCGTCACTCCTTCATTCTCCCGGATGACGATATAGGCTTTCACGGTTTCACCGCGGTATTCGTCCGGTACTCCGATGACAACCGCTTCTCTAATGGCCGGATGTTCATATAGAACTTCTTCGATTTCGCGGGGGTAAATGTTAAATCCCCCCGCAATAATCATGTCTTTCTTCCGAT
>NZ_DFMZ01000002.1:0-4297 GCF_002375825.1 Aneurinibacillus sp. UBA3580 | reverse complement strand
TTCTTTCTTCCGATCTACGATATAGAAATATCCATTCTCATCCATCGTACACATATCGCCGGTGAAAAACCAGCCGTCCTGTAAGCACGCGTACGTCTCCTCTTCCTTATTCCAGTATCCTTTCATCACCTGCGGCCCCCGTATGCACAACTCCCCTACCTGTCCGGGCGGAACCTCTTCGCCCGTCTCGATATCGACGACCCGACACTCCGTGTCCGGCCAGGGAAGGCCGATGCTGCCGTTAACTCTCCGCCCCCAGATTGGATTGGCATGTGTTACCGGAGAACATTCAGTCAGGCCGTACCCTTCTACCAGCCGTCCTCCCGTAAGCGCTTCAAATTTTTGCTGTACTTCCACCGGCAGAGGGGCCGATCCGCTCAGGCAGGCTTTAATAGAAGAAATACTGTATTTTGTAAGGTCCGGATGGTTTAATAATCCGACATACATCGTCGGTGCGCCGGGAAAGACCGTCGGCTTCTGATCGTCGATAAGCTTTAGCATCATGTTTGTATCAAAACGGGGCACCAGGATAAGCTTGGCAGCCATGTAAATGCCGAAATTCATGGCGACCGTCATGCCATATACATGAAAGAACGGAACCGCAGCCAGTATCCGCTCTTCTCCGCGTCTGGCTTTATAGAACCAGGCGCCGCATTGCATGACGTTAGCAACGAGGCTGGCATGAGTCAGCATGGCTCCTTTCGCTTTGCCGGTGGTCCCTCCTGTATACTGGATAAGCGCGATATCGTTTTGCGTATCAACCGGAGACCGAACCGGGTCCGGACTGCTTCGCGCAAGCAGCGAAACAAACGCATACACACCCGCCCTCTCCCCTTCCCGCACCCGTACCCGTTGCCGCTGTTTCCACTGGACGAAGGGATAAAATATTTTTTTAGCCAGCGGCAAGTAATCCTTAATTCCCGTCACAATAACATGCTCAAGCGCCGTTTCGTCTTTTACTTGCTTCACCCGCGGGTACAACAAATCGAGGCAGATGATTACCCTGGCACCGGAATCGGTCATCTGGTGCAGCAGTTCCCTTTCCGTATACAGCGGATTGGTTTGCACAACAGTCGCTCCCGCGAGCAGTGCACCGTAGTAAGCAATGACGCTTTGCGGGATATTCGGCAGCATAACCGCAACGCGGTCACCCTTGTTTACTCCAAGCTGTCTCAGTGCATTGGCAAAACGGTAGCATTCCGTAAGCAATTGCTCATATGTTATCTCCTTGCCCATAAAAAACAAAGCCGGAGAATGAGGATTTGCTGCCGCTGTCTGAATCAGCAGTTCATAAAGTGCGATGTCCGGGTAGGAAAGCTTATGGGGAATTTCTGCCGGATAACTGGCCAACCAGGGACGGGATGCTGTCGGCATACAGGTCACTCCTTCTTCTTTCGTTATCTTACATAAATAATTCAATGAATGAATACTCATTCCTTCTTTATTATTTTAATTTTTAAAAATTTACGATTATTATTCTTTTATCGCTTTGCTATTGTATTTAGACAAGCCGTAAAAACCCCTTTTGTCATCCGACAAAAGGGGTTGATTGATTAAGCCGATCTGGTGCACTGCTCGAATTGCTCTTCTACTTTGGCTGACGGTTTAGCCGTCATCAAGCTTACAAGGATAATCGCCAGCAGGCCTGCCGCGAAGCCCGGCACCATTTCATATAAGGTATCCTTTAAGAACGGGAACCGGGTCCAGATAATAACCGTAGCGGAACCGGCGATCATACCGGCCAACGCTCCCCATTTGTTCATACGCTTCCAGTACAGGCTCAGAAGAATAACCGGCCCGAAGGAAGCGCCGAAACCGGCCCATGCATATCCCACAAGCGAAAGAATCGTACTGTTTTTATTAAATGCAAGCATCATGGCAACCAGCGCCACCAGAAGTACGGAGAGTCGTCCGATGAGTACTAATTCTTTGTCGGTAGCAGAACGACGGAAAAATGTTTTGTATATATCTTCCGTCAGCGAACTGGACGTAACAAGCAATTGAGAAGAAATCGTACTCATTACCGCGGCCAGAATGGCTGCCAGCAGGAAGCCGGTAATAAACGGGTGGAATAAAATATGGCCCAATTCCATGAATACGGTTTCCGGATCCGCCAGTTTTATTCCTTCATTTGCAAAGTAAGCGATTCCAACAAAACCGGTAAACATGGCACCGACTACGGAAAAAATCATCCAGCCCATTCCAATGCGGCGGGCTTTCGCCATTTCTTTAACAGACGAAATCGCCATAAAACGTACGATAATGTGCGGCTGTCCGAAATACCCAAGGCCCCATGCGAATAACGAAATAATGCCGAGCAGGGTCGTTCCCTTGAACATATCCATCAGCGCAGGATCGATTTGACGAATCGTATGAAACGACTCTCCAAGACCCCCTGTATGAAAGATCGTGACGACCGGAACCATAACCAGTGCAATTACCATAATAAGCCCCTGTACAAAGTCTGTCCAGCTTACCGCAAGGAAACCGCCGAACAGCGTATAGGCTACGACAACGCCAGCGACAATCCAAAGGCCCATAATATAATCAAGTTTAAATGAGTTCTCAAACAGTACGGCTCCGGAAACCAAACCGGAAGAAACATAAAATGTAAAAAAGACCATAATGACAAGACCGGATACGATACGCAACATCTTGGTCGTATCGCCAAAACGGTTCTCTAAATATTCCGGAATCGTAATCGAGTTGTTCGCGAGTTCAGTATACGTGCGCAGACGCGGCGCCACGTATAACCAGTTTGCATACGCACCCAATGTCAGACCGATTACGATCCAGGAAGCGCTCAGCCCCTGGGAAAACATCGCCCCGGGCAGGCCGAGCATTAGCCAGCCACTCATATCGGAAGCACCGGCGCTAAGCGCGGTAACCGCCGGGCCAAGCGTCCGGCCGCCAAGCATATAATCTGATAAATCAGATGTACGCTTATAAGCATAATAGCCAATCAGCAGCATTCCTACCATATACACGGTAATAGAAATTACTAATTGCATGTCCATAATTGAACCCCCTTATTTTTCAGCCAAAATCTAAGAAGGAGCGCGGGAAAGCGGAGGGAAGAGAAAAGAGTAAAGGCGGAAAAAAGACCTTCCCCTTTTTCTTCACTAAAATCTCACATTTCTCCCGCCTCTCTTTTGTTATCATAATGGTATACTTGCAACTTTGTCTATTTTCATATTCAGCCCGGGTCTAACAGACGGTATGGATTTTATTTAGAGACCATTCCTTTTAATACAAAAGCTACGTTGGCCGGGCGCTCCGCCAGTCGGCGCATGAAATAGCCGTACCAATCATTGCCGTAAGGAACATAAACACGCATCGTATATCCTTGCCGTGCAAGCTCAACTTGTGCTTGCGTACGGATACCATACAGCATCTGGAACTCGAACTGATCGCGTGGAATTTTATATTCCTCAACCAACCGCTTTGTATATTCGATAATTTGGTCATCATGGGATGCGATTGCGGTATAGCTGCCGCTTAACAGGTGCATCTTGATAATCTTCTTATAGTTTTCATCCACATCTTTCTTATCGGGATAGGCGACTTCCGGCGATTCTTTATATGCGCCTTTTACCAGACGCAATGAAACCCCTTTCATTTTTTCGATATCTTTTTCTGTGCGATATAGATATGCCTGGATAACGGTGCCAACATTGTCATAGTCACGACGAAGCTCTTCCAACAAATCCAGCGTTTGCTGACAATGTCCGTAATCTTCCATGTCAATGCGAACAAAGTTGCCGTATTTTTTTGCCGTATCCAGAATGCGGCGCATATTGCTCCGGCACAGATCGATATCAATATCCAGACCAATCTGCGTAAGCTTCAAGGACAGGTTGCTGTTCACGCCCGCCTGATGAATGGCGTCCAGCGTTTTCACGCAGTAGTCGGCCGATTCGATGGCTTCCTCCCGGCTGAATACGAATTCGCCAAGATGGTCCAGGGTGCATACAAGTCCTTTTTCATTTAAATTCTGCACTTTTTGAATGGCTTCCCTGATTGTTTCCCCTGCTACAAAACGGTTGGCGCCAAAGCGAAGACCCCATTTTTTCGCTGCCTGATTCATCAATTTATTTTGAGAAAGAAACAGGAAAAAGTTTTTCATTGTTGTCTCCATCATCGCCATTGCCTTCTCATCCTTTCATTTAAAACAGAATAATGTAGCTGTCTTTCATAGTATGAAGGAAAGGAGAGAAGAGAACGTGGGAACGATTTCTTCTTCCCCTCTTCTCTCTCCATGTTTATCCCTTATTTTACAAGATCTCCGATGTCAATT
>NZ_DFMZ01000016.1:3574-20929 GCF_002375825.1 Aneurinibacillus sp. UBA3580 | reverse complement strand
GCCGGCATCCTCTATACTCATGTGGGGTCCAAAATCAAGTTTTATAACGCGGAGCCGTGGTGAAGTTGGAGTTCACGCTGGACTGTCACTCCGGAGGTCGCGGGTTCGAGTCCCGTCGGCTCCGCCACTTTATGTATCATTGCGGGTGTAGTTCAATGGTAGAACATCAGCCTTCCAAGCTGAATACGTGGGTTCGATTCCCATCACCCGCTCCATGATTTACTCGCAAAATCCTAAAAATAAAAAATGTGCCCGTAGCTCAACCGGATAGAGTGTCTGACTACGAATCAGAAGGTTGGGAGTTCGAGTCTCTCCGGGCACGCCATCTTCGGGAAGTGGCTCAGCTTGGTAGAGCGCCTCGTTCGGGACGAGGAGGTCGCAGGTTCAAATCCTGTCTTCCCGACCATGTTTTCAATATATGGCGGTGTAGCTCAGCTGGCTAGAGCGTACGGTTCATACCCGTGAGGTCGGGGGTTCGATTCCCTCCGCCGCTACTTTATTTCCTTTATTATTGAAGAATTTTGAAAAATAGTATAAAGTAATGGATAGTTGAATTGTATAATAAAGTGTTACAGGGGCATAGTTTAACGGTAGAACAGAGGTCTCCAAAACCTCCAGTGTGGGTTCGATTCCTACTGCCCCTGCCATTTTTATATTTTGCGGAGGGATACCGAAGTGGTCATAACGGGGCGGTCTTGAAAACCGTTAGGGCGCAAGTCCACGGGGGTTCGAATCCCTCTCCCTCCGCCATTTTTCATTATGGCGGCCGTGGCGAAGTGGTTAACGCATCGGATTGTGGCTCCGACACTCGTGGGTTCGATTCCCATCGGTCGCCCCATAAAGGGCCCTTAGCTCAGTTGGTAGAGCGGTCGGCTCATAACCGATTGGTCGCAGGTTCGAGTCCTGCAGGGCCCATATATTCTTACTGCATATACCTATAAAACCCACTTTCCTTTGTAAATAATAAACAAGGAAAGTGGGTTTTATTTTGGTATAGGAAAGTATGTGTCGCTTTATAGCAATAAAATGACATATACTTTCCTTCCATTGTAATCGAGGAAAAACGTGCGGGGCGTGTGCTGGCCGTTGCTTTTTCCGTGTGGAAAGAAGACGAGCGGCACCGCCCGCGAGTTTTTCTTATCATAAAGCAGGGTTCTTAGTTATTTAATTCCTAGTTTGGCTTTTTTTCGAGCAAGAGTTGAAATATCTATCTTCAATTTATCTGCACACTCCTTCATTGTCCCGCTTTTGCGAAGCATTGTTTCAATAAATTCCTTTTCAAATAAATTTACCGCTTCCTTAAGGGAGATTGGGTAGTCCTCCCTTGGGCTTTGACCGGATGGAAGACGGAAAGTATTTTTGAAAGCGGGCTGGGGAAGGATGTCGGTTGATATTCTATTTGTTTCACTCATATGATAGGCTCTCTCTACCATATTTTTAAGCTCCCGTACATTACCGGGCCAGTCATTTGCAAGCCATTCCTCCAGCAACTGCGCATCAATCACTTTTTTTATCTTGTATTTTTGCTGAAGCTTTTCCAAAAAATAAAAAACAAGCGCAGCGATGTCATCACGTCTTTCCCGAAGAGGGGGGATCGTGATGGATAAGACATTTAATCGGTAAAAAAGATCCTGACGAAACTTTTTTTGTTGAACAAGGGACTCCAAGTCAGTATTTGTAGCGGCGATAATACGCATATCCACTTCAATTGTTTCTGTTCCGCCCAGACGTCGTATTTTCTGTTCCTGCAAAACATTGAGCAGCTTTACCTGTAGAGGATAAGGAAGATCACCTATTTCATCTAAAAAAATGGAACCTTTGTGGGCTAATTCAAAAAGTCCTGATTTAGCCTTGCTTGCACCGGTAAATGCTCCTTTTTCGTAACCGAAAAGTTCTGATTCCAGAAGATGATCGGGTATAGCGCCGCAGTTGATTTTAATAAACGAACCGGGACGGTCGCTTTGATTATGGATGTACTGTGCCACCACATCCTTTCCTACCCCTGATTCACCCAAGAGCAGGATAGGTGAGTCATTTTTGGCAAATCGGGTCGCCAGTGAAACGATCCTATGCATTTCTTTACTGCGGTATACAAGCTGGTGAATGGTCTGAAAATCATTCTGAATCTTCGAAAGAGCCTCTTGAAATTTTGAATTAATCTGTCGGGTTTCCTCCAATTCTTCCTGCAGGCGATTAAGCTCCGTGATATCTCGAACGTTAGAGACCACACATTCAAGCTCGTTGTTTTTATCAAACAGAGGAGTGGAAGTCAGAATCGCTTTCTTTCCGTTATAGTAGTCGATGATCGTGTTATGGGGAGTCTTTGTCCGTACGGTTACTGCGGCACAGGAATTCGGGGTAATATTGCGTTCAAGGAGTTCAAACACATTATATTTGTAAAGCAAGTCCTCAGAAATCCCAGATATTTGCAAAAAAGCTGTATTAAATAAAAGTGTATTTCCTTCCTTATCACATATGTAGAGTCCATCCTGGGAGGTATTAAAAATAGAGTAGAATAGGTCGGCGATTTCATTTACGCTCTTATCTTGAAAATAAACGGATTTATACATAAAAATCCCTCTTTATTTTTTACTAAGAGTATAAAAATTTTCTTAAAAATGCAAATGTACTATGCATTTTTGCTTATGCGGAAATGCGAGATTCTTTTCTTTTTCCTTTATCATATCAGGATTTATCATTGGCATTTCTTTTGCTTATTAAAAGGATGCTTGTTTTTGCTTGGACAGGCGAAAAAACGTGAAAGAGAGGGAATAAAATGAAGGAGCAGCATGAAAATATGGTGCAACTGATTCGATATCAGGCGGCTTCCATACCCGGGGATATTTTTTTGGGATATAAAGATGAAGCTTATACGTATCTGGTCCTCAATGGAGAAAAATAATTCTGTAACCCGGATTTTTGGTGGCGCGGCTCCTAAGGAAATCTGGAACGAATTTGAGAAGCGGTTTGATCTAACGATTGTAGAAGGGTACGGATTAACGGAATCTGCGACCGTTTGCCTGTGCAACCCTATGGAAAATATTAAGGTTGGCTCAATTGGGAAACCGCTGCCGCAGTTTCGCTTAAAGTAGTAAATGAATGGGATGAAGAGCAGCCGCCAAGGGAGCCCGGAGAAATTATTGTACGTGAAAACGTGCCTTACACGCAGTTTGACGGCTATTATAAGATACCTGAAAAAACAGAAGAAGCAATGAAAAACGGCTGGTTTCATACGGGGGATCGCGGATATACAGACGAGGATGGTTACTTTTACTTTCTCGATCGAATCAAAGATTGCATCTTTAGGGTAGTAAATAACAAGTCAACACCGTGATTATAAGCGTAAATTGAAATGAGCAGGTCGGTACTATACAAGGAGGGCATGATGGAGAAGAATAGGCAAAGTTGCGAAGCGGAACAAAGCTCGATGTATGCATACATCATTGGAAATGGAGTGCAGCAGGTGACGGAATTGTTAACGCGTATGTCAGAAGAGGACAGCGAAGAAAATGCAGAGTAATATAGGGAAAACAAAGGCAGCAGAAAAGCCGGATCTTCCATAAGAGGGAAGTCCGGCTTTTTTTGCTGGATAGAGCGAACCGTTAGCTGTATTGCGGGCGAAGCTGGGAACGGTTATTCACATAGGCATCCGCTCCAAGGGCTGCAATGGCTCCATCCGCTGCGGAGAGCACGGCCTGTTTGATTGGCGTTCTGCGGGCATCTCCGCCGGCAAATACGCCCGGCACGTTCGTCTGCAGCATATCATCCACATTCACATAACCTTCTACGTCCCGTGATACAGCGTCTTTTAGGAAATCCGTGCCCGGCTTCATGCCTGCGAGATAGAGGAAAACTCCGTCGATATCCCAGGTTTCCAGTTCTTTTTGATCGGTTTGTATGACCGCTTTTTCTACGCTGTTTTCGCCCAGAATTTCTTTTACCCGGTATTTTTTATAAATTTTCACGTTATCTTTAGTTTCGAGCTTAGACAGGTCAGCCTGACCTTTGAGCGTGCCTGTCGGGATAAGGAAACGCACTTCTTTACAGAACTTGGACAGGGATTCTGCTTCGTGCACCGCTTCTTCATTATCGCCGGTTACGATGACGGTTCTGTCCTGGAAGAATGCGGCATCGCAAGTAGAGCAGTAGCTTACGCCGCGCCCGGTGAATTCTTCCTCGCCCTTAATTTTGCTGGAAGGCGCTTTAGCTCCGACGGCGATAAATACGCTCTTTGCCTTAATAGTACCCTCGGCTACTTCCAGTTTCTTAATCTCCGGATCGGAGAAATCAACGGAGAGTACATTCGTACGGACAAAAGTTGCGCCGAAGTCATGAGCCTGCGCTTGCATGCGCTGCAGAAGCTCAAGCCCGGTTAATTCTTCACGTACTCCCGGATAATTGGCAATCTTATGGGTAATAGCCAGCGTGCCGGCTGCCGGTGCCTTATCAATAACCAGCGTTTTCAGACGGCCGCGTGCTGCATAGACCGCAGCGGATGCCCCGGCAGGTCCGCCTCCGATGGTAACGAAATCGTATACCTCATCGAGAATCTTCTGGTCAACAGATTGGAAGATTCCACTTTCATCCTGAATTTTACCGTTTTTAGTTTGGGATGCCGCTTCTGTTTTTGGTGCTTCGAAATCGTCCGGCAGGTTCAGCAGCTTTCTCATCTTGGCTTCCTGGAAGCCGAGGACCAGTTTGTTGTTAATGTAGGTGGCCGGCGTTCCGAAAATCTTCTTCTGCTGCAGTTCTTCGAAGTATTCATAGTTCTCGGATACGTTGCGTTCTTCGAATGGTATGCCCCATGCGGTTAGCTGTTCTTTTACCTTTTTGCAGTAAGGGCATCCCTGGCTGGTGTACACGATTACGTTATTCTCCATACTTATCGCCTCCTGAATTCTCTCTTTAATTCCTTTACACGGTTTTGTAAAATACTAATCAATCTTGTTGTTTATTGCTTATTGTTGTTAATTTGAAATGGTTATAAATAATCTTTAATGATATTATATGAGCCATCCGGCATCCTGTCAACCTTTTTCACAGAAAACCACTATGGCATCTCAGCCGTAACCTCGACATAAAAATAAGGGGGGCGGCTGACTTTTGCGGTAAGAAGGAGAAGAGAACGAGAGGAGGATTTCAATGGGGAAAAAGCGAACGTCTTTTTCTTCCCTGGATCTTCTTTCCTCTTCTCCTCTTTTTTTCCATGATTTTCACAAAAAAAGAGGCAGTTATCCTGCCTCCCTGCAATTCGCTAAAATTTATCTTCTTCCGCAACGCCTTGCGGCAGGCAAACTGTCACTGCCTCCGTAAGCTCTGGATCAAGAATGGAGATGTGAAGAGGGTAAAAAGAAAAAGGCGCTTGTTCGTACGCGTATAGCTTCTTCAGATACTCCCGTGTTTCGGTAAACAGCTTCTCCGTGTCGATCCCCAGATTTCCGCTCCATGTATCTTTGGATTTTGCGAGTGCGGCTTCAAACAGATGAATGGCGCCTTCTACATTCCCGTTGCGAAAATGGTGCAGACCGACCGCCACCTGCAGCAGGGCCTGGAGCAGACGGTTTCGTCCTTCGTTAAGCCATAATTCTTCCATGACTTCATGACATTCGTAATAATCCTGCTTTACATTAAAATAATATAAATACTCGATATACAGCCGATGATACAAAATCCCCGCTCCTTTCTTGCGTACCTTATTGTCACGGCGCCTTCGCTTTCCTCTTAAAAATAATGCTTTTTGATAACGGAAAGGTAGTCGATACGGGGCCGGTAGCCCTCCGGAATCAGATGGCCGTGCTCCTGGATATACGCATATGGAATCGATTTACGGCCTCCCTGTGCCGCTTCTTCCCAGAAACGGATGATGTGAGAGGCACTAAGTACGTACGTTTCGTCATGCTGCGTAAAGCGAATGATCGCGAATGCGATGCCTTTTTGGTTACATACAAGACGCATGTGATCAATTTGGTGGGCATGAAAGTTACCAAGCGGCAGAGACGTCTTGTTTCGAGTCTCCTTTGCTTCAAAGTCGAGGTATCGTCCTTCGTATACACCGTTATAGTCAGTTGTCGACGGTTGGCGGAAGTAAGCTTCCCGAATGACGGCAGCCGAACGTGCCGGGTACTCAACTTTAACAATTTGAATTGGGGTCGGCTTTTTGTGAACAGAAGCAATACCCTGTGCCACATAATAGGCATTGCTCTCGTTAAGCTCTTCTTCGAGTGACATGCCGCGGTTAGCTGCGGACGCTTGTTTCTCTTGAACAAGCGCGAGAAATTCTTCGGTTTTCATACGATCGGGAAGCTGCGTGCCCCCTTGGGCTCCCGCCGGAAGTTTACCGTTCGGATAGCGAATGTTCCGCAATGCGCTCCCTCCTTCTTTATCTTTAGTATAATAACAAAAAGAAGCAAAAAGTTATACTACAGAGCAGGCAGGAAAAGAAAAAAAGGGAGGCGCGTGAATGGATACGGTAAAAAAGCAGGTGTTTTCATTGGACAGCTACCGGATGGAATGCGGGGAAACCATTCCTATTACGGTCGGTTTCGAGACCTACGGAGAATTAAATGAAAAGAAGAACAATGCGGTACTGGTGTGTCACTTTTTCAGCGCAACCAGCCATGCGGCAGGGAAGTACAGTCACGACGATGCAGATCCGGGCTGGTGGGACGCGCTGATCGGTCCCGGTAAAGCCATCGATACCGACCGGTATTTCGTGCTCTGTACGGACAATCTATGCAACATTCAGGCGAAGAACCCGAATGTCGTAACAACCGGTCCGAGAACCGTTAATCCACAGACCGGAGAGCGGTACGGTACGTCGTTTCCTGCATTTACATACCGGGATATGGCGGGCATCCAACGAGAGCTTATTCGTTCGCTCGGAATTGAGAAGCTGCTGGCGGTAGCGGGGCCTTCAGCAGGTGGTATGCAGGCGTTGAATTGGGCGGTTCACTACCCGGATATGATGGATGCATGTGTAGTTGTCATTAGCGGGGCACAAACGCCCGTGTTGACTTCGCTTGCGTATTTGCAGGCTGCAATCGATGCGATTATACTTGACCCGAAATGGAAGGACGGAACATATGATGAGGGGGAAGAGCCGGAAGCGGGATTGCATTTGGCGCTGCAGCTTATGAATCTTGCGGCATACCAGTACGGATGGTATGAGTCTTCGTTTCCGCGTGACGCGAAGCGCGATGTTATTTCTCCTTCTTATCAGAAAAACCCGGAATTTGCCGAAGCTTTTAAGGAAGCGGTATCGAAGCGCATGCAGCCGTATGATGCGAGCCATTACGTATACACTGCACGCGCGGTGATGATGCATGATATCGCCCGGGGATTTGATTCCCTCGAGGAAGCGCTCGGACGGATTCAAGCGCGGGTGCTGATGATTCCATGCGTATCGGATTTGCTGTTCCCACCGCAGTACAGCAAGCAGGCGGTCGATATTATCAATCGGAAGGGCGGACGCGCTTCTTATTATGAAATCGACAGCCCGAATGGACACATGGCAGGCGTGGTTGATGCTCATTTGTTTGCGGAACCGTTAGCCTCATTTTTGCGGGGAAAAGATATATAGACAAATGAAGGAGGAAAAATTCCATGAACGAGTTTCTGGAATTAATTCGGACCAGACGTACCATTGGCAAGGTTACAGATGAGCCTGTACCACGCGAAGATATTGAGAAAATTCTCGAAGCGGGCAACTGGGCACCAAGCCACTATAATACACAGCCCTGGAAATATTTTGTGCTGACCGGGGATGGAAGGAAGAAGCTCGGTGAAGCGTACGCCAAGATAGCGCTGCTTGAAAAAGGCGAAGGGCTTTCTGAAGAGGAGAAGGCGGCATTGTACGAGAAAAGCATGAATAAAGCATTCCGCGCCCCGCTTGTGATTGCGGTGGCCTGTCTGCCGCACGAGGATGAATACGTGATAGAGTCGGAGGAATTCGCCGCAGTCGCCGCGAGCATTCAGAACATGCTGCTGGCAGCCCATGCGTTAGGCTACGGCGCTATCTGGCGGACCGGGGCCGCAAGTTACCATCCGGTTATGAAGGAAGTATTCGGACTCGGAGAAAAAGACGGGCTTGTGGGCCTTGTCTACATCGGCAGGTCCAACATGGTCCGCGAATCGCGCCGCGTTTCCATCGAGAAAAAAACGGAATGGTGGAGCTAAATCCAGGAAACGGTGTATAGTTTTGTAGGAAAACGAAAAGGTGAAAGAAACAGGGAAGCAAGGATAGCCTTTTTCTTCTCTCGCTGAGCGTGCAGATGGGAGAGAGAAGAAAATAGCTGCCTTGCTTCTTATTTCTTTATATTGCGTGTTACTACTAGAAAACTTTTTTTCTGTCCCGCTCTTCTTTTAGAATCTCTACCGCTTCACGGAAGCGTTGAGAATGGACGATTTCGCGTTCACGCAGGAAGTTGAGTGAATCCATTAAATCCGGATCATCCGTCATGTTAATCAGCCACTGGTATGTAGCGCGTGCTTTTTCTTCGGCGGCGATATCTTCGTACAAATCGGCGATTGGATCGCCTTTGGCCTGTATATAAGTCGCAGTCCATGGGGCACCGGCAGCGTTATGATAAAACAGCGCTTTATCATGATTAGCGTAATGCGCTCCGAGTCCGGCTTTTTCCAATTCTTCAGGCGTGGCATCTTTCGTTAATTTATACACCATTGTCGCAATCATCTCCAGGTGAGCGAGTTCTTCCGTTCCGATATCATTTAGAACTCCAATGACTTTTTCGGGCACTGTATAGCGCTGATTTAGATAACGCAGCGCTGCGGCCAGCTCTCCGTCCGCGCCTCCGTATTGTTCGATTAAGAATTTTGCCATCCGCACATCACATTTGCTTACCCGTACCGGATACTGCAGTTTTTTTTCATAAAACCACAAATCCGCTCGCCTCCTTTACCTTCATTTTTTGATACTATACTTGCCAGGGCCAGGGAGCATCCTTCCATTTCCAAGGGATAGGGGAATAGCTGTAACCAAAACTGGTCAACGGACCATATATTGCCTCGAAATTCTTTTTCAGTTGCATGCTGCGCTGTACATACTCGTTGTATTGTGCAATAGCTGCATGGTCATGCGGGTGGGTATTAAGATACAAATTCAACTCAATAATAACAAAGTCAACCTGTTGGATTTCGAGCAAAAGGTCACGGTACTGTTCATCCGTCTGCTTCATGCGTCTCCCCCTCCCTTGCCGTGTTTGTCTTTATACGGGTTTTGGTACGGGGCATACAGGGCGGGCCATAGAGTCCCTAGACATAGTGCCTCTGCTGGTGGGTATTGTGGCAATCCATAGGGCTGAAAGCCCATATACAACTGCGGCGGAGTTTCATATGTTTTTCTGGTCATCGGCGGACATGGATCACACGGGCTTGCGTATACGCGATACTTTTTGCGAAACGTATGCATGTGCTTGCGCTCCTTTCGATGTGTTTAACCTTTCCTATAGATATGGGAGGACGGTTTGTACAAAGTACAGTTTTTTTTCAAAAAAGGACGAATGCATTATTCGACAAAATTCGTGTAACAAAATGGGAGAAAACGGTTTCAGTGTCGATTTTCCCTTGTATTTTCATGTAGGTATGGTATAAAGGAAAAGGCAGAAAAACATGCATCCGG
Source organism: Aneurinibacillus sp. UBA3580 (assembly GCF_002375825.1). Lineage (NCBI taxonomy): Bacteria > Bacillati > Bacillota > Bacilli > Caryophanales > Paenibacillaceae > Aneurinibacillus > Aneurinibacillus sp. UBA3580. The sequence goes on along the minus strand of NZ_DFMZ01000016.1, from coordinate 11,292 downwards.
GAACGAACAAATAAACGAATGAATGGAGGAAACTATGGAGTATACAATTATCGGCTTACTTTTGCTTGGTATTGGGATTCTCATTTACTCCTTTTATAAGGAGAAAGATCAGGCCGGACAGTTGGAAGAGAAGGTAGAGAATCTGTCCATTCAGATTCTTAAAGAAATCCACCAGGTACAGAATACGCTGGGTGCGCAGGCGAATCGAAAGATTGCAGACAATCGCCACGCGAAAGAAAGCATAAAGGAGAAAAAAGAGGGTGCTTAAAGTAACAAAGCAAGGATTGCGCGGGTTCGCCGCCGGCATCTTATTTTCAACCGCAGTACTGTCGTTCGTTTATTACAGGGAGCTGCCTGAGAAGAAAGCCAAGGCTGAGAGCGTGCAGAAGCAGGATCCTGCAAGTCAGCCAATCAAAGAAATCCAAATGCCTGCTCCGTCTCTGGCAAACACGGCAGCAAGTCAACAGCCGCAGCCGAAACCGGCGGTACAGCCTGAGGAGAAAGTATACACATATCGCCTGGTAATCGGGAAAGGCATGAGTCCGGAAGAAGTGGCTGATAAGCTGCAGGAGGTCCATATTATCAAGGATAAAAAAGTGCTGTTGAAGTATTTAAATGATTTCAGCCTTATGGGTTCGGTACGTTTCGGTACGTATGATCTTAGCAGCAATATGAAAATCCCGGAAATCGCAAAGATTATTACAACAGCGAAGGCAAAATGAAAAAAGACGCACATCTCCGATACGGATTGGGGATGTCCGTCTTTTTTTACCTCCATATATAGCGAATTTCAAAAATGCGGTGCCATGGAAGTGCGGCTTTTTCAACGCGAATAGGAACAGGTACAGATTCTTGATGTCCGTCTCTGCGCGTGGCAAGGGAAAGAGGAGTCAGAAATTTATTGGTTTGCGTCTCAACCTCTTTCATTAACGCTTCTTCTTCATTAGGTGAAAGCTCCATAGTGGAAGGGTAACGCATCGCAAATTCGTAACGTTTAATAACGTTATAATAATAATCTTCAGCATAGCGAAGCGTCAGCCATTTCTCGTGCGCAGTATTCCAGGTTGGCTGATCGCGGATCATCTCCATGTGAGCCACAAGCAGACCCAGTGTATTACCGCTCGTATTCCACGCCGCAAAGCTATCAATCTCGCGGGAAAGCTGCTGCCGCAGATAGTTCTCCATCCAAACCGTATCGAGGAAGCCTGCGTACGATACGTCGGCCACGCCGCGTACACGTCCAGGGTTTTCATGAATCCAGCGTTTGAGCTTTTCAATGGATTCTTCGTGTGAATGGATATAGAGCGACAGGGAGGCAGGTACACTGTTCACTGGCTCCTCAGGTTGAACGAACGCGATCTTATCCCGGATGACTTCGTTCAAAGGCTGCCCGTCGTATGCCTTGATTTTGCCTTTTAATCCTTCATGGGAGAAGGTAATGTCATAGCGGGATGCAGAGCCGGTCACCTCATTTTTGTATCGTGCCAGCAGAAGAGCGGTAATATCGTCCGCTCCTGTCATAATATGAACATTGCGAATCCCCTGTTCGCGGCAGTACTGACGGATTCTCCACTCGTTGAGTTTCGGTAATCCAATGTCGCTTGTATCATCGGTGCCGATAACTACTTCATCGACGAGACCGGCCTTAGCCCAATCGGACAGTATATATAAAACCCGCGCGTTTTCATTAAATAAACGTAAATAATCCTTCACGTACATAGATGGAATTGAGCTTTCCAGTTTGCGCAGAAAATACAGCATATAATTGCGGCTAACTTCCGTCTTGGACAGCATGTACTGTGCGTACTTGCGTCCGTACTGCGTAAGTTCCGTCGCATAAGAAAAAGCAGCGCCTGCATAGGAAGGTTTTTCCCGGGGGATAAGCCCGATGAGGTACACTTTTTTGTCTTTATAGGCAGATAGGATGGATTTCAAATCATCTAGCCGATGGCCATTCAAAATGTAGCTCATTGTATGTCTTCCTTCGATTAGGCTCCCGTTCAGCCACTGAGGTACGCAGATAAAGACAGCGTCTGCTTTGGGGAGTTCGCGCATTAAGAATGCTTTTATTTTTGGATAGTCGGCAGACCGCTTGTATTCATCCATCCCTTCCTTCGGGTAGACGACGGACGTTCCGCTTATTTCCCCGAGCATTGTTATGTATTCAGTATTCACAGGTCGGCTGTCCAGCGGAATCAACACAATCTTTTTGCCGGCCAGTTTGCCGTCGGCCGCTGACACGGGAGAAAGTCCCCATGTTCCAAGGCCAACCCACAGTGTAAGAAATAAAAGTAAAACCTTCACAGCAGCCCTCCTTTGCAGAATTACCCACGCATACATTTTATCTTTATTTATCACGCTATAAAAGGATTCACCTGAATCCGACATACGCACACGGGAGGGAAAAAAATGTCACAACGTTTACAGGATATCATGACCCGTCAGGTGGCTACGGTACAGCCGAACCAAACGCTTCAGGAAGCGGCAAACATCATGAACAGCTACAATGTGGGAGCTGTTCCGGTTGTGGAAAACGGTCAGTGCGTAGGGATGATTACAGACCGTGATATCGCGATCCGCGCTTCAGCTCAGAATCGCGACAGCCAGACAAAGGTGCGCGATATCATGACGCACAATATCGTTACGGCACCGGCACAAATGGACGTACATGAGGCGGCTGCCCTTATGGCAAAAAATCAAATTCGCCGTTTGCCGGTTGTTGATAATAACCAGGTCGTAGGCATTGTCGCTCTAGGTGACCTGGCAGTTCAGGATATTTACCAGAATGAGGCGGGCGACGCTCTTTCTAGTATTTCTCAGCCAAGTGAACCCGGCCATTAATTATCCTAACAGAGGATAACGCAGGAAAAAAAGGTAGGAACGATAAATTCCGGCCCTTTGCCATTTATTTTCACGGTGACTTCTGTTTTAGCTGCACAAACGAAAGATGGGAGTGACCTATCTATGTACAAACCGGTAAAAATGGTTGTTGCCGCTTCGCTTGCCCTGACGATGGCCGGCACGCTTGCCGCCTGCGGGCCGCGTACCGGAACGGATAACGCGGCGAGAACACAGTCCGAAACGTACCGTTTGAACCAGTATAATACAAACGGCACGACGATGAACGACAATCTCGGCATTCGTCCATATGGTACACAGTACTATGGGCTGCGTCCCGATATGGCGCGTCTGTATCCGTACCCGAATGCTGTTCCTGACCGTTATAACGCTTATGGCGTTCGTCCTGATGGGACGGCACAGCAGAACCAACAGGTAGCTGAACGCATAGCCCGGATTGCGTCGAATGTAAACGGGGTGACCCGCGCTACTGTGGTTGTGCATGGAAATGACGCGGTTATCGGGATCGAAGGGAGCACGGCGTCCAATATGAAAATGTTAGAGCGCAGCGTATATGAAGCCGTTAAGCGTGCTGAACCCGGGTACGCCGTTCACGTCACCGCAGACAAAACACTGACACAGCGTATACGTACGTTGAGCGATCGGATGGGCGGAATGGGGGCAAATGCGCTGCGCACAACCGGCCGGGATATTGCCGTACTCATTCGCGATATCGGCCGCTCAGTCACTGCGCCGTTCCGTTAACAGAGCGTACTGCACAGAAAGAGAATGCTTCCGAGGAGGCGTTCTCTTTTTCTTTTTTGCGGCAAGGAAACATGGTATAGTTAAATGTGTTGCAAACTCAAGAAAACGGAGGCTTTTTTACATATATGGCTAAGCAAGAAACAAGAAAAACATTTGCGATCATCTCGCACCCGGACGCCGGAAAAACGACGCTGACCGAAAAGCTGTTGTATTTCGGTGGTGCGATTCATACTGCGGGGATGGTCAAAAGCCGCAAATCGAAGCAGGCCACATCTGACTGGATGGAGATTGAGAAGCAGCGCGGTATTTCCGTCACATCAAGCGTAATGCAATTCTCCTATGACGGGTATGCGGTCAATATTTTGGATACGCCCGGACACCAGGATTTCAGCGAAGACACATATCGTACATTGACCGCGGCCGATAGCGCGGTGATGCTGATTGACGCGGCCAAAGGGGTAGAGCCGCAGACGATTAAGCTGTTTGAAGTATGCCGCATGCGGAAGATTCCAATCTTCACATTCATCAATAAAATGGATCGCGATGCGAAAGATCCGCTGGAGCTTCTTGAGGAACTGGAAGAGGTGCTTGGCATCCGTTCGTGTCCGATGAACTGGCCGATCGGATCAGGGATCGATTTTCACGGCGTATATGACCGGGAGAAGCAGTGGGTTGAGCTGTTTAAGCGCGGGGAGAAGGAACGCAATATTATTCCTGCATTTCAGGATGGGGAAAGCAATGCCAGAGTGAAAGCAATCATCGGGGAAACGCTGTATGCGAAGCTTGAAGAAGATATCGAGCTTTTAGACATTGCGGGCGACCCGTTTGACATGGAGAAAGTCAGCACAGGCTTACTTACGCCTGTCTTCTTCGGCAGTGCGCTGACCAATTTCGGGGTGCAGTCATTCCTCGAGTATTTCCTTCGTCTTGCGCCAAGTCCGGCGCCGCGCATGAGCGACAAAGGACTGATACAGCCGGATAGCGGCAAGTTTTCCGGCTTTGTATTCAAAATCCAGGCTAACATGAATCCGGCTCACCGTGACCGCATCGCTTTTTTGCGGATTGTATCGGGTACGTTCAACCGCGGCATGGCGGTGCAGCATGTTCGTACCGGTAAACGCATCAAGTTATCTCAACCACAGCAATTCCTGGCGCAGGAACGTAACATTGTCGAAGAAGCATACCCGGGGGATATTATTGGATTGTTCGATCCGGGTACATTCGGAATCGGGGATACGCTGGTAGAAGGAAACCAGACGTTTAATTTTGCCGGCATTCCGCATTTCTCGCCGGAAATTTTTGCGCGAGTACGTGCTAAAGACGCAATGAAGCATAAGCAATTCCATAAAGGGATGCAGCAGCTGACGGAAGAAGGGGCTGTCCAGTATTTCACTACGGCTGCCCCCGGCGCCGAGACGCTGATTCTTGGCGTCGTGGGCCAGTTGCAGCTCGAGGTGTTCGAACACCGGATGCGGGGCGAATACGGCGTGGAGGTTGAAATTCAACCGTTAGGCTATTCACTGGCCCGCTGGGTAAAAGGAAATAAGAAAGAACATGAATTGAATTTGATTCAATACGGGGGAAGCCTGGTAGTGCGCGACCGGGAAGGAAGATTGGTGGTATTACTGGAGAATGAGTTCGCCGAGCGCTGGGCGAAAGAGAAGAATCCGGATGTGGAGTTTGTCAGCACGTCGTACGAATAAATGTCTACAGAAATTTACGGATGAGCGGTTTGATACTGTCAATCCCGATAGCGAAACCAAGCCCATGGTTGTCCCGGATGATAAAGGCGTTCATGCCGATCGCTTCGCCGTTCATATTGATAAGTGGTCCGCCGCTGTTTCCAGGATTAATGGCGGCATCCGTTTGAATAATATCTTCGTATTTCCGGCCGGCGATTTGTACCGGCCGGTTTTTTGCGCTAATAATACCGGTGGTTACGGTATTCTCAAGCCCGAGCGGATTGCCGATGGAGATGACCATTTCACCTACTTGGACTTCAGTGGAAGAGCCGAGCGGGAGTACGGGAAGCGGGCCGCGTACTGTTGTGATACGGAGAAGGGTGAGATCGCGCTTTTGGTCGCTCCACATAACCTCTGCTGGCTTTGTTTCGCCGGAAGCCAGCTTGACGTAAATGGTTTTAGCATTGTGAATGACATGTTCGCTTGTGAGCACATATCCCCGCGGATGAATAATAAAGCCGGTGCCGAAGCTGCGGCGCACCTCTTTTCCGGGTGCCTGGGAATTGGGAAACAGAAAGTGGTGCAGGATTTGTGACATTTTTCGATTTACAACATAGTCTTCCGTAGTGATAGAGATGATGGCCGGTGTTGTTTTTTCCACGATAGGAACGAAGAAGTTAGCGGGATGCATGTGGGAAGGTTTACGGAATGTTCTGGTTACATGAGCGGTTTTTCGTTTCAATCACTTTCCTCCTTCCTGCCAGTATGAATTACATACAGATGTATCGATATCCTTTTGTGGTTTGAACACAGTATTGGCGTCGATACATAAACGTTATCTATACAGTGTATGTGGCGGATGGGACAATGTGAAAGTAATTATTTTCTTGCAATTCGTATAAAGCAGATAGTTATTGTTCATGATAGAAAATATCGAAGAAAAGAATGCTGGTGAATGCAAGGAGGTTGCAAAATGAGCGAAATGTCGCAATGGATTGGCATCGGTCAAGTTTTCAAGCCATTTGCCTGGAAAGCGAACTTTGACATGGATTTCTCTTCCGAGTGTATGTATTGTGATTCGAATGAAAGTTTGAAAGGATATACAGTGGAAAATGAGGAGGGCAGCGCGGCAAGAGTGGCGATCTGTCCGGCATGTCGAAAAATTAACGCTCGCTATTAAAGAGGGTTAAACCGCCCTTTCCCTGAATACATATAAGGCAAACCGACAGTGTGTGACGGGAAAGGGGAACTGGCAATGGAGAAACAATGTGCCCGCTGCGGCCATGTGATGCATTTATATTTGCGCAAACTAGTGTATATGAATCATACCCAAATTGAACATGTGCCTATATACCGATGCTGCTACTGCGAACATCATGAGCTGGTAGAGCAGGTGAAAGAAGATTTAAAGCAGTGTCTGCAGCGCCTTCATACATCGAAAGAAGAAAGGGCGATTTCATTTGCTGAACATTCGGCGTTTACTCGTATGATGCTGAAAAACCGCACTTCGGGGAAGCCGTTTACCGTTGACGAATGGCTCGACTTATATCTGCTTGTAAAGTCGCTTGGGGATACGCGGTGGCTGCGTCAAATCGTAAAAGCGTTGCAGCGAAGGCAAACTGAAAAATGTGAAGAAAGTTTTACAATTGATTAAAAAGACAGGGCTACCTGTGTAAAATGAACGGGATCGCGGTAGACGCAGCCTGCCTCTTTTTATTACAATGGAATCAAATTAGCACAGGGGGGTACGCTCGTATGGGTGGACAACAAATTGCAATATTTGGATTAATCGGGTCCATGGCGATTCCGCTCATTTTGTTAACCGTCATGTTTGTTGCTTCAAAAAGAAAGAACAAAAAAGCATAAACACACGTAAAGAACCCCCTGATTGCCGAGCGGTCAGGGGGTTTTGATTTCTGGAAATTTCACTTCCGGTGCCGGATGGGCGTTTATCCATTTTTCCTTTTGCTCGATTAAATATTGCAGCGTTTTACTGCGCTGTCCGTGAAGCAGAACCAGCAGCGTTTGCGAATGGAGCAAGTCGTCGCGCGTTAGTTTATAATAGTCCTCCGCCGGATAAGGCGAGAAGGAAGGCGTAAGCGCGTAATAGAAGTTAGAGTCCGGACGAATCCACTTTTGATTGGTGACTTCCAATGCTGCGTACAGTTTTTCAGCCGCTTTTTTCTTGGCGGGATCCCGGTCATACAGATACGCTTCAAGTAGATAATTCATATTGGCCGCCAGGTGGTTAAGCGACGTATGTGTGCGCCTGCTGCCTTCATGGCCGACATAATCAGGAATAAAGCTGATTGTGCGACCGTCTACCTGCTGGTTGTATCTGTCGATATATCGAAGCAGATAGCTGTCCCATTTGTTTAACGCTTGCCGAACCGCTGAATCCGGTTTCTGCTGCAGGTAGCGCAGCAGGAATGT
>NZ_DFMZ01000016.1:0-3471 GCF_002375825.1 Aneurinibacillus sp. UBA3580 | reverse complement strand
GGCAGCAGGAATGTTGCATTGTCTGCGTTTCGCCGGTTATCCATATAAGCGTAGCCGATGCGGTATTCTTTATTAAGCCATTTGGAACGAGGATAGGTCGGCCAATATCCTTCTTCGTTTTGTGCGGCTACCGCAGTATAGGCCAGATGGGTGGAGATATCGGTAAACAGCTTGCCCATAGAGGGTTGGGAGACAAATTCATTCGCACGAAGTCCTTCGCCATTGCTGGGATTTCGGTAAAACGCCGTCTCGGTTGCTGGCTCGTAATTCTTTGGAATCATTGTATAGGCACCGTCTCCCCGAAGCTTTTTATCCTGATCGAATTCGATGTCCAACGCTTTTTTGTATGCTTTTTGTTCGCTCCAATTTATCAGAGGAGGGCCCGAGAGAATCCCCCAGTTCGTGCTCATGGATGTGCTGTCGGCAGGGAGCACAGCCTCATATTCCATGTCCTTGCTTTTTTTTCGCACGGTTACATTGGGAGAGTAATAAGGCATCTCTTCGAATACTGTATGGCCCAGCGGCCGGTATACCTCGGTCTTGCCGATACGATACGATAGCTTCTCCCCTTCTGCATATGTAGGCGCATTCAGAGAATCAGGCATTTCGGTCAGTTTTTGCCATGCGGACGGCTTTCCGGGAAGAAACGAATAAATCTCCTGCGGGTTCCCATCTTTTGCCGTGATGCGCAGAGAGACCCGATTCGCCTCGCTTGTCACATGATTTTCTGCAAAATACATAACGTCCCCGTTATCGATTTCCACCGTTATTAAGCGAAATGAACGTTTTCCGCTGCGGTAATTATAGTATGTGTACGTCGCATGCTCGTATTGTTTTTTCGTGACCGATGGTTTTACATCTTCGACCCATCCCTGCACATTCAGCTTGTAATCGCTCATCAAAATACTCGTAACCCGATAAGAGAAATCGGCGGACGTATTATTGGTAAGAAGAACGAATGAGCAGAGGAGCAAGATGGCAAAGCCGGTTGAGATAATCCGTTTTGCAAACCTCACACTGCATCTATCCTTTCTAAACCAGGAAGTGCAAAAGGTCCATCCTCACCAGGTAAGGAATGGACCTCTTGCTTATTATATAAAAGATTACATAAAATTAGAAGTTCTGCATGGTAGACCATACATCGAGTTTTGTTTTCACGCGTTGAATCACTTCATCCGTGAATTCGCTTGTCGTTGCGCTGCCTCCAAGGTCAGCCGTGCGAACGCCTTGACTTACAGCTTCGATTGTTGCTTCATAAATAGCGCGAGAGGCCATCGTGGCTTTTTGCTCATGGAAGTAGGTGAGCAGAGAGGCGCAAGCGAGAATCATGGCCATTGGATTGGCAATGTTCTTGCCCTGGAGTGTCGGAGCCGTACCGTGAGGAGCTTCTACCATAACGGCTTGCGTATTGAACTCTTCGTCGAATCCAAGCAGTACAGATTCCGCACCTGCGATAGATCCGAACATCTGCAGTACCATGTCGCTCAAGCAGTCGCCGTCGCGGTTCAACGCTGGAATAACCATGGCATCGCCTGCGGAAGACAGGAGCAGTGCATACGTTGCATCGATCAACTGCGGTTCGTATTGCACGGTCGGGTAGCGCTTGCTTGCAGCGTCCATTTCTTCTTTCAGCATGCCTTCGTATACCGGACTTACCGTATATTTCGGACCGCCGAATACTTTGGCGTTTGTTTTTTGTGCATGACGGAACGCAAATTCCGCTACGGCGCGGCATGTTTTACGATCGACTTTTTCCGTGCGGTACGCTACTTCGTCTACGCCTTCGCCTTCACGCCATTCTTTTGCACCGTATGCATCGCCTACGGCCATGCGTACAACGGAAATCGGAGCGTATGCACCAGCTACCGGACGAATGCCGGGAATACGGCGGCCGGTCCGCAGGATGACTTTTCCGTCGATTTCGCGACGGAGAATCGCATTCGGGCTTCCTACAGATCCTTTTTCTTCCGGTGTGATGGTCGCAGCCTTCAGACCGAAGCCTGTCCGTTTCATAGCGCGGGCTGCTTCATGTACGACTTCGTTATTCGTTCTTTTGCGGTTTTCAAGACTTAAATCATATGTTTCAAGCTCGATATCAAAGCCGATAACTTCTGGTTGGAGCACGCGCAGCGCTTCATCGAGAAGTTCTTGTCCTGTTTGATCGCCCTGCATTACCACTACTGTTTTTTTCATGTCTGTAACCACCTCTTCTGAAATCTTACACAACCTGTTTTCATAACCTCAACCTTACTTATTATGCACGATTCTGTGAAATATCTCAATTATTATTGACAGGATTTGTATGAGGAGCTTAAGAAAATTTGGAGAAACTATACGTTGTACAGTTGGATCTTTATTTTCGGAGGTTGAAAGTATGGTGCAGAAGATGCGGATGGAGCCTCTAACTGCTGCCGAATTGGTACAGCTGGAAGCGAGGATGAGTCAGGAAGAAATGCTGTGCAAGACGTACATGAATGCGGTGTCACAAGTTGTAACCGCCGAACTTAGGGAAGTGTGTGGACAGATGGCGACGCGTCACCAGAAAAATTATCAACTTCTCTGTCAGATGCTGAATCAGCATCAACATCCGCCGCAGGGAATTCAGTAGGGAAGGAGCGAGGGGCATGCCTGTGACGGACAAACAGATTGCAGAGGAATTGCTGGCACATGAGAAAATGATGGTCATGGCCTATGCGCAGACGATTACCGAGACAAGTTGTCCTGAACTCAGCCAGGGCTTCCAGCAACTGTTGAACCATTCGATACAAAATGTAGCGGAAGTCGCCCAGGTGATGACTGCCAGCGGCTGGACCGCACCGCGCTATGCGCTTCCTGATGAAATCGGACAGGTAGCTACTCAGGCGAGTCAGGCCAACCGGAATTTGCAGCAGGTAGTGACCGCCTGGCAGGCGGCGGAAGCATCGTCGGCTCACACGGAAGCGAAACAGCAAGCAGGACAGTAAAGACGAAGCCACTGTGTGCCTTATGCATACAGACGGCTTTTTGTATTTATGGCATGAGAAAAAAAGGGTAATATAGAATAGGAAGCAAATGAAACGAAAGGAGAGAGAGAAAAAGTGAAAGAGCTAACAACAATTGAAGAGTTAAATCAATTCCTGGAGGAAAATGCGGAGGTCGTACTGCTGAAGCATAGTACGACATGCCCGATTAGCAGCCAAGCATATAATGAGTTTATGCAATATGCCAAGCATGAAGGAATGAAGCCGTGGGGACTTGTTATCGTGCAAACCGCCCGTCCGGTATCGAACGAAATCGCCGAACGTTTCGGCGTTAAGCACGAATCTCCCCAGGTACTCTATGTGAAAGACGGCAGCGTCGTGTGGCATACATCGCACTGGAATATTACGGAGAAAAACCTGAAGGAAGCTATCGCATAAAAAAGAGGGGCACAGCAATGTCTGCGTAATGCTGTGCTTTTCTTTTTCTGTGAAAATTGTGAGGAAAGAAGGA
>NZ_DFMZ01000017.1:8462-9392 GCF_002375825.1 Aneurinibacillus sp. UBA3580 | reverse complement strand
GAGCGTCGGGTCGACACGGCGCAGCTTAGCAAACGAGAATACCGGCACTTTGACCGATACGTGCTCCGCTTCCGGATGATAGCCCGGCGTGTAGCCAAGTTCCGGAATGGTGTGGCCGAGAATGACTTTCGTCGCGATATTGGCCATCGGCAGGTTTGTGATTTTACTTAAAAACGGCACGGTACGGGATGAACGCGGATTTACCTCCAGCACATACGCCTTGCTCTTGTGAATGACAAACTGAATGTTGAGCAGACCTTTGATATTGAGCCCGCGTGCAATCCGGGTTGTCATGTCAATCAATTCTTCTTTCAACTGTGCCGAGATGGTCTGCGCAGGGTAGACGGCAATCGAGTCGCCGGAATGGACGCCGGCCCGTTCAATATGTTCCATGATGCCCGGAATGAGCACATTTTCACCGTCGCTAATTGCGTCCACTTCGACTTCCGCGCCCATGAGATACGTATCCACAAGCACCGGATGTTCCGGATTAATCTTTACTGCCTCACGCATGTATGTTAGCAATTCCTGTTCGTTGTAGACAATCTCCATGGCACGACCGCCCAGTACGTACGACGGACGAACGAGTACCGGATAGCCAAGCGATGCCGCCGCTTCCACAGCCGCATCAACCGTCGTGACGGTTTTGCCCGGCGGCTGCGCGATGTCGAGCGAACGCAGCAGCTTTTCAAATTTCTCACGGTCTTCCGCTGTATCGATGCTGGCCAGGTTGGTGCCAAGAATTTTTACGCCGGCTTTTTCAAGATCCGCCGCCAGGTTGATTGCCGTCTGTCCGCCAAACTGCACGATGACGCCTTCCGGTTTTTCCTTCTCGATAATATGCAGCACGTCTTCAATATAGAGCGGTTCGAAATACAGACGGTCGGATGTGCTGAAATCGGTCGAAACCGTCTCCGGGTTGTTGTTGAC
>NZ_DFMZ01000017.1:0-8369 GCF_002375825.1 Aneurinibacillus sp. UBA3580 | reverse complement strand
ACCGTCTCCGGGTTGTTGTTGACGATAACCGCTTCATAGCCCATTTCTTTCAGCGCCCAGACAGCGTGTACGGTGGAGTAGTCAAACTCGATGCCTTGACCGATGCGAATCGGGCCGGAGCCAAGTACGATGACGCGCGGTTTGCCTGTTTCCTCCCGCTCGTCTTCATCTTCATACGTTGAGTAGTAGTATGGCGTTGCGGCTTCGAACTCGGCCGCACACGTATCAACCATTTTGTATACCGGGATGATGCCAGCATCCTTACGCTGCGCTTCAATATCGGCGAGCGCAATTCCGGTTACTTCCGCGATGCGGCGGTCGGTGAAGCCCATCCGCTTTGCCCGGCGCAACATGTTTCTGTCGAATGTGCGGGAAATCACCGCTTCCTCCATTTCTTTCTCAAAGCGGACGATACCTCCGAACTTCGCAAGGAAGAAGTAGTCGATTTTCGTCAGCTCATGGATTCGCTCTTCCGTCATGCCGCGGCGCAATCCTTCCATGATAAGGAACAGACGCTCGTCGTCCGCTTTCACCAGGCGGCGTTCCAACTCTTCCTGACTTACTTCTTTCGCTTCCGGCAGCTCCAGGCTATGCAGACCGATTTCAAGAGAACGAACTGCTTTGTGCAGCGATTCTTCAAACGTACGTCCAATGGCCATGACTTCACCGGTCGCTTTCATCTGCGTACCCAGCCTGCGGTTGGCGGAGATAAATTTATCGAACGGCCAGCGCGGAATCTTTGTAACGATATAGTCCAGCGTCGGCTCGAAGCAGGCGTACGTCTGCTGGGTAACCGGGTTTTTCAGCTCATCCAGCGTATAGCCGACGGCAATCTTCGCCGCCATCTTCGCGATCGGATAGCCGGTCGCTTTGGACGCCAGCGCGGAGGAACGGCTCACGCGCGGGTTTACCTCAATGACATAGTATTGGAAGCTGTTCGGGTCGAGCGCCAGTTGCACGTTACATCCGCCCTGGATGTTAAGCGCGCGGATAATTTTCAGCGACGCGGAACGCAGCATCTGGTATTCGCGGTCCGAAATCGTCTGGCTCGGCGCCACTACGATACTGTCGCCTGTATGGATGCCGACCGGGTCGATGTTTTCCATGTTACACACGACAATGGCGTTGTCAACTGCGTCGCGCATCACTTCATACTCAATTTCTTTAAAACCGGCAATGCTTTTTTCGACCAGGCATTGCGTAATCGGACTGTACTTCAAACCGCTGGCCACAATCTCGCGCAGTTCTTCCTCATCGGCTGCAATGCCGCCGCCCGTACCACCCAGCGTGTACGCGGGGCGAACGATAATCGGGTAGCCGATGCGCTCGGCGAACGCCAACGCTTCTTCCACCGTATGAATGATATCACTCGGAGGCACCGGTTCACCGATTTCCTGCATGAGGCTGCGGAACAGCTCACGATCTTCCGCTTTTTTGATTGCTTCTAAATCTGTGCCGAGCAACAGCACATTTTCCTCTTCAAGGATACCTGCTTCATCGAGTTCAATGGCGAGATTCAGACCCGTCTGTCCGCCAAGCGTAGCCAACAGACCGTCCGGTTTCTCCTGGCGAATGATGCGCGCCACAAACTCTTTCGTCAACGGCTCGATGTATACTTTGTCTGCCATGTTGGTATCGGTCATAATGGTCGCCGGATTGCTGTTGACCAGGATGACTTCATACCCCTCTTCTTTTAACGCCTGACAAGCCTGGGTCCCGGCGTAATCGAATTCCGCGGCCTGACCGATGACGATCGGACCAGAACCAATGACAAGAATCTTCTTGATGTTATCGAGTCGCGGCATGCGCTTTTTCCCCCTTTACGAATGTGGTTACCTGTTCCAGAAAATGGTCAAACAAATAGTTCGAATCATATGGTCCCGGCGCGGCTTCCGGATGATACTGCACAGAGAATGCCGCATATTTTTTATGTGTAAGCCCTTCGACTGTGCCATCATTCAACGCAATATGGCTGATTTCCAGGTCCGTATTCATTACCGAATCGGCGGTCACGGTGTAGCCGTGGTTTTGTGAAGTGATGTGTGTACGGCCGGTTGAAAGCTCTTTAACCGGATGATTGCCACCGCGGTGCCCGAACTTCAGCTTCTCCGTGTCGGCGCCGCACGCCAGCGCGAACAGTTGATGTCCCAGGCAAATACCGAACAGCGGGTACTCGCCAAGAATCTCTTGAATCATATGGATGGCCTCCGGAACGCTCTTCGGATCTCCGGGTCCGTTCGAGAGCAGAATTCCGTCCGGACGGATGCGACGAATTTCATCAGCCGTAACATTGTACGGAGCGACAATCACATCGCAGCCCCGGTTGGTCAACTCGCGCAGGATGCCGTATTTCGCACCGAAATCCACAAGCACGATACGCGGACCCCGTCCCGGCACCGGGAATAAGTTCTTCGTAGACACGCGGGCCACCTGGTCTTCCATCAGCGGTGCCTTAAGTTTCTCAAGCAACGCCTCCACCGGCTCATCTGAAGTCGTAATAATGCCTTTAAGCGTACCATGCTGGCGGATGATCCGTGTCAGCTTGCGCGTGTCGACTTCAGCGATGCCAGGGATGTTATATTCTTTGAGAAGAGAGGCAATCGTCTGCTCGCTGCGCCAGTTGCTTGGCACTTCACAGTGTTCCCGTACGACGAACCCGTGTACAAACGGGCGAATGGATTCGAAGTCATCGCGGCTTACCCCGTAATTTCCGATCATCGGATAGGTCATCGTAACAATCTGTCCGCAATACGACGGGTCAGACAGTACCTCCTGGTAGCCGGTAATTCCGGTGTTAAATACAACTTCTCCCCGCGACTCTTCTTCCGCGCCGAATGAAGTCCCGATGAATACCGTGCCGTCTTCCAGTATGAGTCTCGCTTGTTTGGTCATTATGGTCTCGCTCCTTCATTGTTCATCTCTTCCGCCTGCCATACTACGCGGCCCTCAAGCATGGTCAACACCGGCCAGCCTTTCAGCTTCCAGCCTGTAAATGGCGTATTACGCCCCTTACTTAAGAATGTAGTAGGATCTACTTCTTTTTCCGTTTCCAAATCAATCACCGCTATATCGGCCACAGCGCCTTCTTCGAGCACGCCCCATGGCAGATTGAATACATCCGCCGGCACTTTCGTCATTCGGTCGACAATTTCTTGCAGGGTGAATGCGCCCGGCAGCACCAGCTTCGTATATAGAAGCGGGAACGCAGTTTCCAGGCCGACGATACCGAATGGCGCCAGTTCCATGCCCCGCTGCTTTTCTTCTGCCGTATGCGGTGCATGGTCGGTTACAATCATGTCAATTGTACCGTCTTTTAATCCCTCAAGCAGCGCATCACGGTCGCGGCGGGAACGCAGCGGCGGATTCATCTTATAGTTGGCGTCCAAACCCGGAATGTCTTCATCGCACAGGAGAAGATGGTGCGGGCATACTTCTGCCGTTACACGAACGCCGCGCTGTTTCGCCTCCCGAACGAGACGCACCGACTCGGCGGTACTAATGTGACATACATGGTAATGTGTACCCGTGGCTTCCGCCAGCAGAATGTCGCGGCTAACATGAATCGATTCAGCCTCCGACGGGATGCCCTTTAAGCCGTGCTTTTCGCTGAATATACCTTCGTGCACGCATCCGCCTTCAGCCAGACTGTCATCTTCACAGTGCGCTACTACCGGCAAACCGAGCGACGTTGCCATCTTCATTGCATCTTTCATCATTTGACTTGTCTGTATGCCTACCCCGTCATCGGATACGGCGACGATGCCGGCTTCTTTCAACGCCGCCATGTCGGTTAACTCTTTGCCAAGCTCACGCACCGTAATGGCACCTATCGGCAGCACACGGGCGCTGCCTTCTTCTTTTGCTTTGCGAAGAATTTGCTGCACCACTTCAGGCGTATCGGTGACCGGGCGCGTATTCGGCATACATGCTACCGTGGTAAAACCGCCGCGGGCAGCCGACGCCGTTCCGGTCGCAATCGTTTCTTTTGCTTCGAATCCCGGCTCCCTCAGATGAACATGCATATCGATAAAGCCCGGGGTAACCAGTTTGCCCTGCACATCGATAACCTCGTGACCGACCCCGTCAATGCTGTCCGCAATCCTGGCGATCATGTTTTCCTCGATTAAAACGTCCTTTGTTACCAGCTCTCCACTTATAAGCAATTGACCATTTCGCAAAATTGTACCCATGGTTCTCCCCCTGTGCGTAATTTTTGATTATAAAAAAGGCTTCCTACCGTCCTGCCGGGGTAAGAAGCCCTGTCGTATATGCATTCGGAAATAAGGAGCCCGTCTTTCCCATGCACCAAAATTTATGCGGGAACAGGCCGCCTTCTCCTACTTCACATACATCACGGCATCCTTACCAGACTCACGGGACTGTTTTAAAGGATGATTATGATGCTTGTCTATGCGGTTGTTCGTTTTTTTTTGTATCTCCAAAAGCGACTTCCTTGCCCGGCAGCACCGCATGCAGCACAATGCCGAGGAAGGTAGCCATCGCAATGTTATCGATGGTCAAGTTGGCAATGAAGTTGCTGAACGTTACTTCGTGGAAGTCCAATTTGAATCCCCCGATTCCGGTTACAAGCACAATCGCCGCAACCACCATATTTCGCTTATGTGCAAAGTCGATGTTATGCTCTACGTACATGCGCATACCTTGTGCTGCGATGATACCGAACAGCACAATCGTTACACCGCCCAGGACAGGCTTCGGAATTGTCATAAGAAATGCGCCGATTTTGCCGACGAAGGCGAACAGGATGGCGAAGCAAGCTGCACCGGCGATAACTGCGCGGCTGTATACCTTGGTAATCGCCAGAACCCCCATATTTTCCCCATATGTCGTACTCGGCGGACCGCCAAGGAATGAAGCGAAGACGACCGCTGCTCCGTCGCCTGCGAGCGAACGGTGCAGACCAGGGTCGCGCATCAAATCACGGTTCATGATGTTGGCCGTCACCAGCAGGTGGCCGATATGCTCCGCCAGCGTTACGAACGCGACCGGCGCAATAATGAGCGCTGCCATCCAGGAGGCCGGAGACGTGAAGGCATCCAGCACTTGTCCGGTTACAAAGTGCTCTTTCACCCACATGCTTGGCGTGATGAAGAGCGGGGCCGTGGCTACGCTCGTTAAGTCAATCCATTCAGGATGGCGAACCAGCGTATAAATATATCCTATTATCATCCCGGTGAGAATGGGCAGCACAGACAGGAAGCCACGGAAGAAAATCATCGCGATGACCGTCACAGCGAGCGTCACGAATGCCACTTCCACCGCGCCCAACGAGTACGCCGGCTTCGCCGCGTCGCTCAGCGGGTCGTTCAGCGCCCAGCCTACCGCCACACCGGACAGGCTCAGGCCGATGACAATGATAATCGAAGCAATGACAACCGGAGGAAGCAGGCGGTTCAGCCATTCAACTCCTGCTGATTTCACGATAAGTGCCACAATTAGATATACCAGGCCGGCGATAAAACAGCCAAGCATGGCCGTACCGACACCATGGCTTGCGCTTACGGTAATAATCGGACCGATGAATGCGAAGGAAGAACCGAGATAGTTTGGCAGCTTCCCTTTTGTAATCAGCAGGAACAATAGTGTTCCGATCCCGCTCGTCAGAAGCGCGACCGATACGTCCAGCCCGGTCAGTAGCGGCACCAGCACGGTGGCGCCGAACATGGCGAACAGGTGCTGCAGGCTCAGCGGAATCAGTTTCTGAATCGCCGGCGTTTCGTGTACGTCAACATAATCTTTCTTTGGCATGGTTGTTTCTCCTTCCTTACCAGCCTCACAGTGCTGAGTTAAAGGTGTATTGGTTTTTCAGGAAAATAATGTAGAAGGTAAGAGGTTAGACAGGAGAGTAAAAAAGGGGACCCGCCTTTTTCTTCAAATCTCTACTTCTTCCTTCCTGTTTTCTCTAAAATCGTCACACACTCGCGATGATCCACTTCCGCAAGCTCTACCCCAATCATTTCTTCTTTGGAAGTCGGCACGTTCTTACCCACATAATCCGGGCGAATCGGCAGTTCCCGATGTCCGCGGTCCACCAGCACCGCCAGTTGAATCATCTGCGGACGCCCGACGTCCATCAATGCATCCAGCGCAGCGCGGACCGTCCGGCCTGTAAATAGCACATCGTCAACGAGAATGACTTTCTTGTCCGTGATATCTTCCTCAATATCGCTGCCTTTAATCATCGGCTGATCCTGCTTCCGGGTCAAATCGTCCCGGTAAAGCGTAATGTCAAGCTCACCGACCGGGACAGTCTGGCCTTCAATCTGTTGAATACGTTCCGCCAACCGCCGGGCCAGATAGATGCCGCGCGTACGGATGCCGATGAGCACACAGTTTTCTACGCCTTTATTGCGCTCGATAATTTCGTGGGCGATACGGGTCAGCGCCCGTCGCATCGCAGCTTCATCCAGAAGTACGTTTTTTTCTTTCCACTCACTCATCGTCGTCATGCTTCCCTCCTAACTGAGAGTTAGAATTATTTTGTGCATAAACTATAAGATAGACACAAAAAAAGCTTTCTGCGAGGGGCAGAAAGCTTTTTGGGTTCAGCAAAAGACAAGGTGAGACAAATTTCACCTATACTTCTACCGAACTCATCCGATTTCCTTGCCAGCCTCACAGGACTGATTTAAAGGTTGCTTTTTAGTTAAATGAAGTATGACATGAAATCTTAAAACTGTCAATCCTTTTTATTCAAGTTTTAACATCGTAATCATTTGTTCCATATCAGCCGGCAGCGTTGCATGAAACTCCAAGTATTCACCCGTTGTCGGATGAGTAAACCCGAGCGTTTTCGCATGCAGGGCCTGGCCTTCAATCGCAAATGGATTCTTCGGCCCATATTTTGGATCTCCGACCAGTGGATAGCCGATGTATTTCATATGGACACGAATTTGGTGCGTACGTCCGGTCTCCAGCTTCAGCTCAACCAGCGTGTAGTTCTTAAAACGTTCCAACACGACAAAATGCGAAACCGCAGGCTTGCTGTGTTCAAAAACGACTGCCATCTGCTGCCGATTCTTCGGATCACGTCCGATCGGTGCATCAATCGTGCCTTTCTCATGCGGAATAACACCGTGCACAAGCGCCACATAACGGCGCGTCACCGTATGATCTTTGAGCTGGCGAGCCAGCGATTCATGCGCTTTATCGTTTTTGGCAACCATCAGAAGGCCTGATGTATCTTTATCAATCCTGTGCACAATACCGGGACGCAGCACGCCATTGATACCGGACAAATCACGGCAATGATAGAGCAATGCATTGACCAGCGTGCCGGAATAATGCCCCGGCGCCGGATGGACAACCAGCCCGCGCGGCTTATTCACTACAATGACATCGCTGTCTTCATATACGACATCAAGGGGGAGATTCTCCGGTTTAATATCGACTTCGCGCGCCGGCGGTACCGTCAGGGCTACCTCGTCGTCTTCCTGCAGCCGGTAATTTCCCTTGACCGGTTTGCCGTTTACCGTAAGCAAGCCATCTTTAATCCAGCCCTGCAGTTGACTGCGTGACCAGTCCTCCTGCACGGTGGCCAAAAATTTGTCCACACGCTCTCCGGCGTCTTCCGGCTCTATAGTCCAATCATGACGTTCATAGCGTTCTTCGTTATTCATATTTTCGATCCCGTCCGTTCACCAGTAGCTCTCGCAAGCCGTCAATCACAAACAGTCCAACGCCGATAACAATTGCCGAATCGGCCACATTGAAAATCGGAAAATGAATCAGCGTAAAATCAAAGAAATCCACCACTTGTCCGGTCAGTACACGGTCGTAAAAATTGCCGACCGCTCCTCCCAGGATAAGCGCCAGCGCCCAGGAAACAAGGGCACTCTCTTTGTACACCCTGCGTAAATACCATACAATCCCGACAATAACCGCCAGGGTAATCACAATAAAGAAGGCGCGCTGGTTTTGCAAAATCCCGAACGCTGCTCCCCGGTTTCTGTGAGAAGTCAAATGAAATACGCCTTCCCACAAGGGAATGGACTGGCCGAGTTCCATATAGGTTACGACCAGCCATTTCGTCACGCGATCCGCCAGAAAAACAAGCAGCGCAATCACATAATAGTAAATCAACAGATTTCCTCCCGCCTTCGCGCTTAAGCTTACGCGTTTACTTCCTGTTTTACAACTGTTGCGCAGCGTGTGCACAGGGTAGGATGAGCTTCATCATGCCCTACTTCCGGCGTGATAACCCAGCAGCGCTCGCACTTCTCGCCTTCCGCCGGCGTAACGACGACTGCGAGACCTTCAAGCTGTACAGCATGCTCCGGCGCCGATTCAGACGAAGGATGCAGCGCAACATGCGAGGTAATAAACAATTCCTTCAGCCGCTCTTACGC
>NZ_DFMZ01000098.1:0-3811 GCF_002375825.1 Aneurinibacillus sp. UBA3580 | reverse complement strand
TTCCCACGATTTTCATGTCGGGGGTGCGGCTGAGATGCCATGGTCGTTTTCTGCATTAAACATAACTTACATTTACGGAGGGAGCGGAATGGAACACAGGGAGTATATGGAGCTGGCGCTGCGGCTCGCCGAAGCGGCCCGCGGCCAGACAAGCCCAAATCCGGCTGTCGGCTGTGTCCTTGTCAAAGACGGGCGGATTGTCGGTATGGGCAGCCATCTCAAGGCCGGAGAAGCGCACGCGGAAGTGCAGGCGCTTCGCATGGCCGGTGAGGCGGCACGAGGAGCGACCGCCTATGTAACACTTGAGCCCTGCAGCCATCATGGTCGTACGCCACCCTGTGCGGATACACTGATTAAGCATGGGATTGAAAGCGCAGTGGTGGCGATGCTGGACCCGAACCCCCTGGTAGCGGGACGCGGCGTCGCGCGGCTTGAAGAAGCGGGGATTGAAGTGCTAACGGGCGTATGTGAGGCGGAGGCGAAGCGGCTGAACGAAGTATTTATTAAATACATTACGACGCGTAAGCCATTCGTGACGGTCAAAACGGCAATGACGCTTGACGGCAAAGTGGCGACGTATGCCGGCAGCAGCCGCTGGATTACCGGTGAAGAAGCGCGGCTGGAAGTGCATCGGATGCGTCATGAGCATGATGCCATTCTGGTGGGCGTCAATACGGTGCTGACCGATGACCCGCAGTTGACGACGCGCCTGGCGCTGGGCGGCAAGAATCCCATACGTGTCATTGTTGATACGACGCTGCGCATTCGGTTGGATGCGAAGGTGCTGACGGACGGTGAAGCACCGACGTGGATTTTTACTACTGAGCGTGCAGATCCGCTGAAATGGGAGCGGCTCGAAGAGATGGGCGTTCGTGTATTTTCGACGGGGAACGAGGCACAGGTGGATATCGACCGTCTGCTTACGCTGCTTGGGGCTCAGGAGATTGCATCGCTGCTGGTAGAGGGAGGCAGCCAGATCAACAGCGCGTTCCTGCATGCGCAGGCCATTGATAAGGTTGTCTCTTATGTTGCCCCGAAGCTGGTTGCAGGACAAGGAGCACCTACTCCGTTTGGCGGTCTGGGCATTCAAGAGATGAACGATGCCGTCTCGCTTGTGGACGTTTCATTCGAGAAGATTGGCGACGATATCAAAATTACCGGCTATCCGGTGTGGGGGTGAATGTCGTGTTTACCGGAATTATTGAAGAAATCGGCACTATTCGGTCGATCAAACGCGGAAATGCGTCCGCGGTGCTTGAGATTGCGGCAGACAAAGTACTGACCGATGTCCAATTAGGCGACAGCATTGCCGTAAACGGCATTTGTTTGACGGTCACCGAATTTTCCACCCGGCATTTTACGGTGGACGTGATGCCGGAAACGCTTGCGAAGACGAGTCTGGCCTCACTCGGTCCCGGATCGCCTGTAAACCTGGAGCGGGCGATGGCGGCGGGCGATCGGTTCGGCGGCCATTTCGTATCAGGGCATGTAGATGGTACGGGCGTCATTGTAGACAAGCGGCCATACGGCAACGCGGTGTTATATGAGGTAGAGGCGGAGGATGGGCTGCTGCGCTATATCATTCCGAAAGGGTCCATCTCGATTGACGGCATTAGCCTGACGGTGGTGGATGTGACGGAAACCAGTTTTTCCGTCTCCATCATTCCGCACACGCTGGCCGAGACGGTGCTGCAGTATAAAGAAAAGGGCGATCGGGTCAATCTGGAATGCGATATGATCGGCAAATACATTGAGCGAATCCTCACCTGGCGTGAGCGGAAAGCACGCCCTTCATCTCTAACGGAAAGTTTTCTTGCCGAGCACGGATTTCTCGAATAAGCCAAGATAAGGAGTGGGGACTTATGTTTCATTCAATCGAAGAAGCGATGCTTGATTTACAGCAGGGCAAACCGATTATTGTAGTGGATGACGAAGACCGCGAGAATGAGGGTGACTTCATTGCGCTGGCGGAGAAAACGGATGCGGCAATGATTAATTTCATGGTCACGCATGGACGCGGTCTGGTGTGCGTGCCGATTACGGAAGAGCGCGCAGCGGAGCTTAACCTTGCGCCGATGGTGGACCGCAATACCGATCTGCATGGAACGGCGTTTACCGTCTCGATCGACGAAGCGACGACAACGACCGGGATCTCCGCTTTTGAGCGGGCACAGACCGTACAGGCGATGCTGAATCCGGCGAGCGGGCCCGCGGATTTTCGGCGCCCGGGCCATATCTTTCCGTTGATAGCCCGCAAAGGAGGCGTGCTGCGCCGCGCCGGCCATACGGAAGCGGCCGTTGATCTGGCCCGCCTGTGCGGAAGCTATCCGGCCGGAGTCATCTGCGAGATTATGAACGAAGACGGATCGATGGCACGTGTGCCGGATTTGGTACAAATTGCCGAAAAACATGACTTAAAGATGATTACGATTGAGGAATTGATTCGCTACCGCACCCGTCACGACAAGCTGGTGAAGCGGGAGGTCGAAGTGGAGCTTCCAACGGAATATGGCCGTTTCCGCATGGTGGCCTATACGAACGAAACGGATGGTAAAGAACACGTAGCGCTAGTAAAAGGGGAATTAAACCCGGATATTCCGACGCTCGTGCGCGTGCATTCCGAGTGTCTGACCGGCGATGTGTTCGGCTCGTGCCGCTGCGATTGCGGACCGCAGCTGCATACGGCACTCAGACAAATCGAGGAAGCGGGTCAGGGTGTGATCTTGTATATGCGCCAGGAAGGACGGGGCATTGGCCTCATTAATAAGCTGAAAGCGTACAAGCTGCAGGAAGCGGGGCTTGATACGGTAGAGGCGAACGAGAAGCTCGGGTTTGCGGCCGACCTGCGCGAATACGGCATCGGTGCGCAAATTCTTGCCGATTTGGGCGTCGGCAAGATTCGTCTCTTGACGAATAACCCGCGTAAGATTAAAGGCATCGAAGGCTATGGCCTGCATGTCGTCGAGCGGGTGGCGCTGCAGGTGGAAGCGGTGGCGGACAATGAGCGATATTTGCGCACTAAAAAAAGCAAGCTGGGACATTTACTGAATTTATAGGCTGGAGATACACGAATGCCAACGGTTATCCATATTTCCATCTTTCTTGCTTTTTTCTAAACGTCAAACCACGCTGGATGTATAAATAAAAAATGATAAGATTTGGAGGAAATATCATGGCAAAAGTATACGAAGGAAATCTGGTAGGTACAGGACTAAAGATTGGGATTGTAGTCGGACGCTTTAATGAGTTCATCACAAGCAAGTTACTGGGCGGCGCGCTGGACGCGCTCAAGCGCCATGGCGTAGAAGAAGATAATGTAGAAGTAGCCTGGGTGCCGGGAGCATTTGAAATTCCGCTTATCGTTAAAAAGATGGCCGAATCCGGTAAGTATGATGCGGTCATTGCGCTTGGAACCGTCATCCGCGGTTCTACGCCGCACTTTGACTACGTGTGCAACGAGGCGGCGAAAGGGATCGCGTCCATCGGACTGTCCACCGGAGTCCCGTCAATCTTCGGCGTACTGACGACCGACACGATTGAACAGGCAATCGAGCGCGCGGGCACGAAGGCGGGCAACAAAGGTTGGGAAGCGGCCGCGTCGGCGATTGAGATGGCCAATCTGACCAAAACATTCGAATAAGCTTTAAAAAATCGCAGTCTCTCCTCTCTACTTCGCCTTGCGGGGTAGAGTTTTTCTTTTTGTACGGAAATCGTCGAAGCCCCGGAATTGCTCAGTTTACGGGCATATGGTAGAATGAGTTGCGGCATTTTTATAAAAAACCAACATAGCTTTTCAGCCACAACCCCGACA
>NZ_DFMZ01000068.1:2968-3266 GCF_002375825.1 Aneurinibacillus sp. UBA3580 | reverse complement strand
TTTTTCTTCCCTGGATCTTTTTCTTTCTTTTCCCCCTCCTTTTATCCTTTAATATAATGCTGCGCCATTCGTGCGATTGCATGCGCAAACGGAAGCGCCAGCAGCGAGCTAATCACATTGAACAGCGTCTGCGCGTGGGCGATTTGCAGTGCCGGATCGCCGGTGAGCCAGGATACTAACACGGCAAACGGCTGGATGAAAGGAAAGAACACGAGCACACCTGCAACATTCAGCATGACATGCACCCAGGCAACCTGCTTTGCCGCCGCGTTGCCCCCCACAGCTGCCATAATGGCGG
>NZ_DFMZ01000068.1:973-2867 GCF_002375825.1 Aneurinibacillus sp. UBA3580 | reverse complement strand
CTGCCATAATGGCGGTTATACATGTTCCGACATTGCTGCCCAGCACAATCGCAATTCCCATCCCCAGCGACAGAATCTTCTCTTTCATAAAACCCATCGTCATCGCCGTTACGGCAGAACTGCTGTGCAAAAGGGCCGTAAACATCGCCCCGAGAAAGATGCCGTTGAAATAATGGCTGTCCGGCCGCGCCAGAGCTGATAGAAAGAATGGTGTATGCTGCAGCGGTTCGGCTGCCACTTGCATCATCTGAATTCCCAAAAACACACATCCGAAACCCGACATCGACATTCCGATTGCCCGCACAACCTGCGAACGTAGCCACAATACAGAGCAGCCGATGAGAAACATCGGCAGCGCCAGTTTCTGCGGGTTGAGCGCAATCAATTGAGTGGTAAACGTCGTCCCGATATTCGTCCCCAGAATAATGCCTACCGTCTGCGGGAACGATAGCAGGCGCGCGTTCGCAAGCCCGATTGTTACGACAGACACCGCGCTGCTGCTCTGTACAAGCATTGTCACCAGCGTTCCTGTAATCATGCCGCGCATCGGCGTTTTCGTAAAGCGTACAAGCCAGCGGTGCAGACTATCGCCCGCCAGCGCGAACAAACCGAGCCGCATGAAATGCATGCCGCCCAGAAACAACCCAAACCCTGCCAGGAGGGGAAACACAAGTGTAGCCATCCGTTCGTCTCCTCTCGTCCCCATCTACCCCATATGTATGCGGGGTCTAAGACAGGCATGACAGGCCGTAGAAAAACAAAAGACGGACCCTGTTACAAATCCGTCGAGCGGATTAGTAGGTGCTGCAGACAAAAGAATTGATGCGCCTTGTATCAAGTCCGCCAATGGTGTAGCCAAAGAAAGGAATATATCGGTAGAATGATACGGTCCTCTGTTGGATAGAGAATGGCCAGATCCAGTATTGCTCGCCGTTCGATAGCCATACATACGTCCAACGGTACAGACACATGCGCAGGCTGCTTGGTGCAACCGCCAGTGTGCCGACTCCTCCCTGCGGCTGCTGCGGAACGAAACTCGGCGGCGGCGAAGTCGGTTGAGGCGGTTGGCCTTGTCCTCCGGGGAGCTGCCCTTCTCCAGGAAACGGACCCGGGTACGGCGGCTGTGTCGGCGGTTGGAATGGAGGGAAATAACCGGGTGGAGGTGGTGGAAAACCGCCGGTTGGTGGACGGGGCGGTAAGCCCGGAACGGTCGGTACGTTAAACTGTCTGTTATCTTTTTTAGGGGATTTACCCATAGTAACACCTTCCTTTCCGTATAGACTATTCACAATCAGGGACAAATGCGTATAAAATAGGCACAAGCCTGCATGGCAAATGACAAACGAAAGGATGAGCGACATGGAACCGAAAACGACCGGATGCAGCATTGACCATTCTTTAGAGGATGTGCGCAATAAACTGGGCGCAATCGAGCCGCATCTTCCGACAGGCATCGCATCTTCCCTGCCGGAATACTTGGAAAGCGGACGGACTCAAGCCGAGCTAAACCATGTATTTCACTTGTTAAAAAAATACGACTTAGCAGATGACACGGAAAAAGCGCGGCGCAACGAAGAATTTGCCAGACTGTTGCAAAAAGACTAAATAAGAAATGCCTCTTGCTTTGGACAAGCAGGAGGCATTTTTTAATGTATAGGAAAGTATATTTCGCTTTACAGTGATAAAGTGAAATATACTTTCCCTCCATTGTAATCGAGGAAAAACTCGCGAGGCGTGTGCCGACCGTTGCTTTTTCCGTGTGGAGCGTGTGGCCTGGAGGGAGGGAAAGACCGGCAATTGTCTCCCTCTTCGGGGTACACGGATGTTTTGCCGGTCCGACCGAAGGGCCACAAAGCGGCCGCTTGTCTTCTGTGTGGAAAAAGGACGAGCGGCA
>NZ_DFMZ01000068.1:0-857 GCF_002375825.1 Aneurinibacillus sp. UBA3580 | reverse complement strand
AACGCCCGCGAGTTTTTCTTATGTAACACTTTTTCGGGAAATGCGACAAAAAAATTTTCTTTTCTGCGAAAAATATTACAGTCAAGGATAAAAATACATCAAGAAAGGGAGAATACTAGTGAACAGAAAAATCATAAGCGGACTATTGGCGGCAACTCTCCTTGCAGGAGGCACTTCCGTATTTGCACAGGATACTGTAACGGCGACAGAGCCTGCAAAAAAAGAAGAGGCTGTCAAAGTGAAATGCTTAGAAAATGCATTGAAGCATGTGAACAACGAAACGGCAAGACAAGCCATCATGGCTAATATCGAAAGACAAAAAGCAGCAACGACAACAGGAGACAGCGTGACGGTAACACCTGTTCCTAAGCCGGAGCAGAAAAGAGAAGCGACAATTGTAATAAAAATCAATGGTAAAATCATGATTGCGGACCAGAAGCCAATCATCATCAACGGCCGGGCCGTTGTACCGCTGCGCAGCATCTTTGAAGCGCTGGGCGCCAATATCCAGTGGGACGGCAAAAACAGCACGGTTCATGCGACTAAAGGGAAAAAGAAAGTAAGGCTGAAAATCGGTGATTTGAAGGCATCTGTAGACGGAAGAACAGTGAAGCTTGACCAAAAAGCGGTTATCATCAACAACCGTACTATGGTGCCGGTTCGCTTCGTAAGCGAAGCGCTGGGCTCTAAAGTGGAATGGGATGCGAAAAACCTGACCATTCACATTAAAACGAATTAAATACCGGTGAAGGGCTAAAGAGGCGGACGCTGGGCCATCAGGCGTCCGCTTCTCGTTTTTCTGCCGTGTTTCTGGTAAGATAGGGCATGATGACCGAAAACGACCATGGCGTCTCAGC
>NZ_DFMZ01000069.1:32409-44862 GCF_002375825.1 Aneurinibacillus sp. UBA3580 | reverse complement strand
TGAAGGGCTGTTGTTCGGTCCACGACGCGGCGCATTCACAGGCGCCGTCGAACGTCCCGGTCTGTTCGAACAGGCGCGCGGCGGCACGCTGCTGCTCGACGAAATTAACTCGATGAGTCCCCCTCTGCAGGCCAAGCTGCTGCGAGCTCTGCAGGAGAAGAAAATTCGCCGGATCGGGGATACCAAGGATATGGAGATCGACGTGCGCATTATCGCCACAATGAATGAGGATCCAATTGACGCTATCGCGGGAAACCGTCTACGCAAAGACTTATATTATCGACTTGGAGTCGTTACCCTCTTCATTCCGCCGCTGAGAGAGCGCAGAGAGGACATCGAACTGCTGGCCTATCATTTCATCCGGAAATATAATCGGCTGTTCGATATGAACATCGAGCGCATACAGCCCGAGGTGCTGCATTCGTTCCTTGAATATAGCTGGCCCGGCAACATACGGGAGCTTGAGCATGCGATTGAAGGAACGATGAACTTTATCACCGATGAAACCGAAATCGGCATGCAGCATCTGCCGCACCATATCCGCCGCAAGCTGCTGCATCTGTCCCGGGACGAAGCGACGGCCGCGCATGCGAATACGGAAGAGATGTCTTCTCTACTGAGTGCGGCACTACAGACGAGCGCATCGCAGGACAACTTTACTCATGTACCACAGGACTTAAAAAGCCAGCTGGCCGCATTCGAAAAAAAGTACATTCGCCATGTTATCGCAAAGAACGGCAACAATGTATCCCGCGCGGCCCGCGAGCTTGGCATCAGCCGACAGAGCCTACAGTATCGGCTGCGGAAATACGGCATGAGATTTACGCTTAGCGATTAACATCTACAGCATTTGCGTAGGAAAGCAACGCCGACGCTTCACGGTTTCGTTTTCTTTTTGTTGGAAGGCCCATGACGACGGCGATGAGCCTGCCAAACCGTGGATGTGGCTTAGTCGCGCACAGGCAGTACTTTGCCTGCGGCGTATAGCCGGTCTTCAGTCCGTCCACTCCCGCATGGATGCCCAGCAGCGAATTTGTATTACGAAGCAGGACGACAGGTTTGCCGTGTCGTTTTATGCTTGCGCGTCTGCGGGATGTGATGCGCAGAATATATTGATATCGCGTAAGCTCCCTTCCGATCACGCACATGTCGTATGCGCTTGCGTAATGTCCCGGCACGGAAAGTCCATGCGGGTTTCGAAACCGCGTGTTCGCAAGCGCTAAGCGGGCAGCCCGCTCGTTCATCTCGTTCACAAAGGCGGGCACACTCCCGGATGCGTATTCGGCAAGTGCTATAGCCGCATCGTTGCCCGAGGCGATCAAAAGACCGGTCAAAAGCGCCTGTACGGTAACCATCCCGCCAGCCCGAAGCTGCATATTCGATCCGCGTACGGCTGCAGCCCGGCGACTGATCCGGACTCGCTCCGTCAGCGCTATCTCTCCACGCATGCTCTTCTCTATTATGAGGAGGGCCGTCATCATTTTGGTCATGCTGGCAGGGGCAAGCGCTTGTTCCGCATTTTTCTGCCATAGTACGCGTCCGTCCTCCGTTTCGATTAAGCAGGCCGCTTTCGCTGTAAGTACAGGCGGTGCTCCCGCTTTTGACGCGCTCATGATAACTGCTTCAGCCCTTTGCGCCGAGCCTGTTTTTTAACATAATCGACCGTCTTTTCCAGGCCGATTTTATGGGATGCTTTAATCAGAATGGTCGTATCGGATTCCAGACGCCGGAGAAGCGCGCGGCGTAAGCCCTGCTCGGTCTCAAATATTCGTACCCGCTTCGCCGGAAATCCGGCTCGAATTGCACTTGATGCGATAATCCGCCCCTTCTTGCCGTACGTATACAAATAATCAACTTTTGATTCAGCCACATACCGGCCGACTTCCGCGTGCGCCTTCGTCGAATACTTGCCCATCGCCAGCATGGTGCCAAGCACAGCTACTTTTGTCCCTTTCCCCACTTTTGTAAGTACCTCGAGGGCGGCACGTACCGCGTTTGGATTGGCGCTGCATGAATCGTCGATCAATGTAATGCCTCTCGCATAACGGAAAACGTTCAGACGGTGCGGCGTACGCTTGTAGAACGCAAGACCCGCTTTCATCTCCTGCGCGGTAAATCCGAGCGCATGCGCAATCGCAATCGCATTCAATGCGTTGTATACGTTATGGTCGCCGTAGATGGGAATGTAAAATGAGTGCGTTTCTTGGTCTAGCTTCACATCGAACTTCATGCCGTTCCGCTCGTAGCGAACATTCGACGCCCGGAAATCCGCTTCCTCTCTAACGCCGACCGTAACGATTGTGCCCTGGAAGTCTTCGGTTTCCAACAATTTCGAATTCGGATCGTCTGCGTTAAGCACCAAATAACCACTCTGCTTCATATACTTAATCAACTCGGATTTCGCCTGGGCGATCCCCTGTACATTCCCCCCCACATTTCCAATGTGGGCCGTTCCGACGTTTGTAATGACACCCATGTTTGGCTGAATAAACTGGCAGTGCTTTCTGATCTGACCGCGTGCTCCCATGCCGAACTCAAGCACCGCCGCCTGGTGGAACGGACGAATGCGCTTCGCATTGGCCGCTGAACATGTATGCTGGTTAAAGCTCCGGTACGAAGCGAAAATGCGCCATCTGCGCCGCAAAATCGACGCAATCATCTCTTTGGTTGTTGTTTTTCCCGCACTTCCGGTGACGGCAATCACCGGTTTGCTTAACATTACGGTTTTAGGCAATGAAACCCCTCCTCTTCTCCCTGCTGCGTGATCCGTTCAAGACAATGTATGCAGCAAAAGGAGAAAAGGAAAGCCTCTCTTGGACCGCTTTTTCTTTTCGCTTTTTGCAAAAACGGAAAAGAATACGAAGGAAACCATCGCATATTTGCAACAGTTTCGGTTTCCTTGCTTGCTTTTATTTAATGACGGTTGCAACCCGCCAG
Organism: Aneurinibacillus sp. UBA3580; assembly: GCF_002375825.1. NCBI lineage: Bacteria > Bacillati > Bacillota > Bacilli > Caryophanales > Paenibacillaceae > Aneurinibacillus > Aneurinibacillus sp. UBA3580. Next base: position 41,925 of record NZ_DFMZ01000069.1, on the reverse strand, counting down.
CCTATTCCTTTGAGGTAGAGAAGTTTAACGCGTACAGTCGCAAACGAAGGATTGGTTTTATCACCCATCGGAATTTTCAACTCGTATTCTTTGTTCCACTTTGCTCCTTTAACAAACGTCGCTTGCGCATTTCCCCACTGGCGCATGTCACCGCCGTCCGCATTCACCTGGGCAAGCCGTCCTTTATACACAATAAGACCGGCCTGTTTATACAGCGCTTCGCTTACAGAAGGAGTAAACGTTTTTTGCAGATAAGCGAGATATTCCTTCTTCGTATCAATGTCTTTGCCGAGATAACGGTACTCCTTACCTTTATACATAAAGGTGCTAATCTTACCCTGCAGCGCTCCGCCCTGCTGTACATGCCGCAGACGCTGCACCGCTTCCGTCACAAGCCGTACCGCCGTCTTTTCATTCATTGTGGTCGATTTCCAGGTTGAAGACGAAGCAGGTACAGGGCTTGCAGCGACGGATGCGGCAGGAGCAAGTGGAGCCAGCAGCGAAGCGATACCGATTGCGCCTCCGAGCAACATAGATACATAGCGTTTCTTGTCTGTCTGTTTCATATGTTTTTCCCCCTATTTCACTTTTCAATTTTTCCTTCCCTCTTTATGACGATAACAGAGTCCGGTTAGGTTGCAGTTTCTTGTCTTTCTAAACATCTTTATAATTTTATAAAATAAGGTTACGTTATTAGCTAATACTCCTACAATTTTCGGATCAAATAATATGAAAAATAAATAAAATGAAGGAGGGACGGCGCTTCCTCCCACGTCTGAAGGCGATGGGTTTATGCGCCACGTTTTATATGATTATTTTAAAGACAGCACGGGAGATTTCTCTAATGAAAGAGGCCGGAGAAATTCTGGCCGCCTGCCACCGCGAAATCGCAAAAATGATTGAACCAGGCATCACTACCCTGGAAATCGACAGCTTTACGGAAAAATTCCTTAAAAAACATAATGCGACACCGGAGCAAAAAGGGTACAACGGCTTTCCCTATGCGACCTGCGCTTCCGTCAACGATGTCATCGCCCACGGATTCCCAAGCAAAAAGCCGCTGAAAAACGGAGATATCGTTACCATTGACATGGTCGTGAATCTGAACGGCTGGCTGGCCGATTCGGCCTGGACGTATCCGGTCGGCACCATTTCCGAAGAAGCGCAACGTTTACTGACCGTGACAAAGGAATGCCTGGACTTAGGTATCGAGAAAGCACTGGAGGGCAATCGAATCGGCGATGTAACAAGCACCATCCAGACCCACGCCGAAAACGCCGGCTTCTCGGTCGTACGCGACCTGCTCGGACACGGTATCGGACAGTCCATGCATGAGGCTCCTTCCTTTGTCCATGTCGGAAAGCCCGGCAAAGGATTCCGTCTGAAGGAAGGTATGGTGTTTACGATTGAGCCGATGATCACTGCAGGCACGTACAACATGTACGTCGAAGACGACGGCTGGACGGCGCGCACGCTCGACGGCAGTCTGGCGGCTCAATACGAGCACACGATTGCCATTACCAAAGACGGTCCGCTGATTTTAACACAGCAGTAAGCCCTTGTGAAATACAAACGCCTCCCGGATAATCTCCGAGGAGGCGTTTGTATTCTCTATACTTTAGATCGATAAAAATAATGCTGTGCGGCAATCGTCTTTCCCAATTCCAAAATGCCGTACGAAAACTCGGGCTGGCGCCGCTTATCGGTCGGCGAGCCTGGATTAAACAGCAGAACGCCTTCATGCCAGCGCAAAAGAGGCGCATGTGAATGTCCGAAAATAACCGCATCCACCTTCTGACCGGCGAATGCGTCCCAGGCTCTGCGCTCCGTGGTTTTGCTCTTTCCGTCCCCGTGTATCAGACCAATGCGAAATCCGCCTAATTCCAACACTTTCTTGCGGCCAAACCGGGCCAGAATGTCTTCCCTGTCATTGTTGCCTGCCACGCCCTCCAGCGGCGCGATCGCTTCTAATTCTTTCACGACGTCCAATGAAGTAAAGTCACCGGCATGCAGGATCATATCCACTTCCTGCAACCCTTCCATAAGCGCAGGCGGCAGCCGCTTTGCCCGTGATGGTATATGGGTATCCGAAACGACTCCGATTCTCATCTTATCCTCTGTCTACAGCACAACATAAATAGTGCCGACGATCATAATAGCATCCAGCACAACGAATGCACCGATAATTACTTTTTTTGCAACAGAAGCTTTTTCTACTCTATCTTCCACTTTATTTTCCTCCTTATCTGCGCTCAAACCGATGAAACCTTTACCCTTATTTATAACATAACTCATATGCTAAACTAAGTAATTTTCTGTTACAAATTTTTAAATTCGTACCAAATATGAAGAAAATCCTTAAAGGGGGTGCAGGATATTCTCTGGCTTTCATCATTGCAACCTGCGGTGGATTCTTTCCGCTTCCATAAAACCTGATGTCGCCGCCCCCTGAAAACCGCCGCCCGGCTGTGTCCAGGCTCCGACAAGCGACAGGCAGGATATCGGCGTCCTGCTGGACGTTCGCTTTATGCCGGATTGAGCCACTGTTTGCGCAAAGCCATATACCGCCCCCTCAGGATTTTTTGTATACCGCATCATTGTACGGGGAGTTCCCAGCTCGGTTATCACTACTTTTTCTCTCAAACCCGGATAATAACCATCCAGCCGATCCAGGAAAATATCCGTTACTTCCTTCTTCTTCCACCGGTATGCTTCTTTCTCTTCCGGCCAGTTCCGGATATCATCGATTAACGTGGCAGTAATTACACCTCTTTCATACGCGTTCAAAGCGGCGTCCATCTTGCTGTAGTTGGTAAGCCCGAAATTGGCTTTGTCATACAATCCGTGCATACAATTCTCATAGTCTTTCGCATGATCCTGTTCTTCCAGAAAAAGCAGGTCCTCAGCGTCGATACCAAGCACTTCAGGATGGCAGGACAGGCCGATATACAGTTGAGTAAGAGAAGGACCGATTCGTTTCGTCAACAGCTTTTTCCGGTATCGCATGCCGCATTCGTGTTCCCTGATTAAATTTCCTAAAGTGTGTGCCGGGCTGGCGTTGGAGACGACCCACTTTCCTCTATATTCTGTTCCGTCCTTTATCCGGATGCCATACGCTTTTTTATTATCCAACAAAATCTCTGTTACTTCGCGGCGCAGCATCACTTTACCGCCGTGCTCTTCGATGACCGACACAAGGGCATCCGAGAAAGCCTGTGCCCCGCCTTTTATGTAATACGTTCCCTCAATGTGATAGCCAGTCCACGGAATGAAGAAATATAGCGAAGAGAGCCGGGAAGGCGGAAGCCCGTAATACCCCCATAGCGCGGTAAAAAAGTTAAAAAATGCATCCGACTTTACATACTGTCTTACCACCTGCTCTGTTGTCAGTCCGGACCACTTCATCAGCAGCCTGCAGCGAAGCGGAAAAAGTGCTCCTTTTTTCCAGCCCGGAACGTCCGGGTCTTGTAAAAAGCTCATCTCTTCGTGCAGCCGATAAATAGCGGCAAACAATGAATCAATGCCGCTTTTCTCATCAGGAAACATGCGGATAAGCAATTGTTTATATTCTGTGGCCTGCTTCGGAATATCAATTCTTTGCTGAAGAGTCTGGATGGAATAAGGATGTTCTTTAGGGAGAGGAATCATTCGGTCCGCCGCGCCGCAAGCGTCAAGAATCCTATGGAAACTCTGGCCCGCTCCCAATCCGCCTACACCATGCAACGCGACATCAAACGTATATTCTTTACGTTTAAAATTAGTCGCATATCCGCCGGCTGCATAATGATGGTCGAACACGGCAACTTTGTATCCCAGCCTGGACAGGCGGGCACCGCACGCAAGACCTCCTACGCCTGCCCCGATAACCAGTACATCATATAATTCCATTCTTCTTCCTCCATCCCTTTATTCACTTTCTTTAAGCTTCTGCAGCTCGTCTTCGACCGCTTGCAGGTGGCTTCGATAATGACTAATGCCAATACGGACGCATGCTTCCTGGGAAGGCGTCATATGTTCCTTCCAGCCTCTATAGTCTTCTTCCAGTCTGGCAAGGGAAGCGAGCGTCCTTGTCTTTTCCTGTTCCAACCATTCCGTAACCCGCTCTTTCCCGACATGTTCACCAAAGTATAGACGCATCAGAAAATCAGAGCGTACCACGTCCGGCTCGATCAGGCTCTGCAGGTAATCCCGGAACCGCTCCCGCCCTTTTTCAGTAATGGAGAAAAGGTTCTTATTGGGCTTTCCCTCCTGAATCACCGTTTCCTTTATGATGTACCCTTCCTTCTCTAGTTGGTTCAGTGTCGGATAAATTGTGCCGTAGCTGGCATCAAAGAAATAAGAAAATATCGATTCGAACGATTGCTTGATATCATATCCCGACATAGGACATTTCATTAATAGCCCTAGAATTACGTCTCTTCCTTTCATTTTTATACCTCACTTATATATATTCATATTATTAATATATATATTATTTATAAAAACACAACCAAACGATCAAATTTTTTTGAATGAATAGCAAAAGAAGCACACAGTCCCTCTTATTCACGTGAGAAAAACTCGCGGACGTTGCCGGTCTTTTTCTCCCTTCGGGCCACATGCTCCACACGGAAAAAGCAAAGGTCGGCACACACCTCGCGAGTTTTTCCTGGTTTACAGATGGAGGGAAAGTATGTGTCGCTTTATAGTGATAAAGCAACACATACTTTCCTACACTAAGCAAAAAACCCGGCATATCCGGGTTCTTTGCTTTCTCTTTATGATTTTAAGGATGGCGCTGTATACGGGCATATACCTTTTTTAATCTTCTGCTTGTACTTATCCAGCTGAAATTCGCTTTCACGCGCCGGCGGCCTCCTTTGGCCAAGCGTGCGGCCAATTCGGGAGAGCTTTTTACCCGCATAATGGCACGGGCAAATGCGGTCGGACTTTTGTAGTCACGAATCAGCAGCCCGCTTACCCCGTGCTCGACTACTTCCCGGATGCCGCCCCGATTGGACGCAATCACCGGGATTCCGGAGGCCATGGCTTCCGAATTAACGGTGGCAAACCCTTCCCGGAATTGCGTCGGACAGACGAACACATCCCCTAGGTGATACATGCGGTGAACACGCGCCGGCGGAATATAACCCGTGAAGCGAATAGGTACACGCAGTTTACGCGACAGCGAGCGCACCTGCTTCATATAACGAGTCTGCCGTTTGACACCGGGCCAGGAGGCGCCGACGACAATCAACCGAACACGCGGGTGTTTCTTCTTCACGCGGGCAACGGCCCGTATAAGCGTATGCAGTCCTTTTCCATGAACAATCCGGCCTACGAACAGTACGTTGAATGTGCCGGACACCTTCCACTGTTTCCGCAATACCTCTTTCTCACTTGAAGAAAAAGGGCGGAATTGAGATGTATCTACCCCAAGAATGCAGGTATGGAATTTGTGGGCATGAGCCGGATACCGTTTCTTCATTGTACGCGATACAAACGAAACGACGGACGTAACAGCGTTGACCTTGTGTAAAATCGCATTCGCCCGCTTCCGATCCAGCGCCGACATAAACGTTAGGGAATGCAGGGACAATACGATCGGCGTATGCGGAAACATCTTCCGGACATACGGCACAAACGTAGGACGGTTTTCAATCTGGATTATATCGAAGGAACGATGTCTGACCCGGCGGAGCGCGGCGCGGATATAATCCAGCCGCTTTCGCTTCGGAATGCGGATAATATGATAATTGCCGTTCACATATACGCTTTGGGCAGGCAGGTTGCGGTGGGCCCGACTGATTAGCGTCACTTGTTCCTTCTCGGCCATTCTGCGGAAAATGTTATGTGTGCAGGTCTCTACCGAACCGCCCAGAATGGGCGGAACCGGCAGCTGCTCCGGCAAAATAACAAGGATGCGCAAAAATCTTCCCCCTCTCTCGCTGCTATACTCCAATACATCGTATTCTTGTACAGAAGCAGAAAGTGAGTGAAAATGAGTTGGAATCTTTTATTCCATGCCTATTTTTTCCTTCACATACGTATCTGAAGGGGCGGCGGAGATGAACGGACTCATCTCACCGATGCAATAAATGTGCAGTTCATGCATCGCCCGGGTACAAGCGGTATAAAACAACTTGCGCTCGCCCTCCCTTCCATACTGTTCCTCTGAACCGTTATAAATGATAACCGCATCGAATTCGACACCTTTGGCCAAATAAGAAGGAATGACAAGCGTACCGGCCTCGAAAGAAGATGTCTCTTTTCCGATTAGACGAAGCGGTATATCATTATGCAGCGCTTCATACGCCTCCCTGCTTTCCCGAGCGGTTTTGCAGATGACCGCAATCGTCCGGTATCCGGCGGTCTGCAGTTCTCGGATGCGATCTGCAACCCTTGCGGCAAGTTCGTCTTCGTCAACAACCTGCGTTACAGTAGGTTTGTTTCCTTCTCGGTTAAACGGCTCAATCTCTTCTCCGCCTTCAATGAATCCGCGTGTGAATTCAACAATCGGACGCGTCGAACGATAGCTGCGCTTCAATACGTATGTCTCCGTCTGTTCGGCGTCATATAAGGAAGACATCGGCGCAAATCCGGTACTGGTCTCTGTGTGGGCATAAATCGCCTGGTTCAAGTCGCCGAGCACCGTCATTTTGCTGCGTGGAAAAAGCCGTTTAATAAAGGCGAACTGGAACGCCGAATAATCCTGCGCTTCATCGATAAATACATGACGGACCGATGTGTTCGTCTCAAACCCTTCAATCCGCTCTTTCAAATAAAGGTAAGGCGTTGCATCTTCGTATGCTAATTCCGATCGGTCGAGGCGCTCCACTGTCTGCGTGCAGATTGCCGCCCAGTGCTGCGGCAGCCCTCCATCAGCGGTGAAGGGAAGAATACGGGCTGAATCAGCAAATAACTGCCGATAGATGGCAGACATATCGATAAAGCGAAGACGTTTCACCCGTTTACGCAGCGGCTTGAAGTGTTTCTGTACGATTACGGAGGCAAGCAGCTTTTGTTCGCGTTCGAAATCATCGAACGTGTCCTCCGTGTATCTTTTTTTCCGCTGGAGTTTCTCATGAGTCCTTGCGTAGGTTTCTTTGTCGAGCAACTGCATCTCGTCCTCTACCCACTGTTTGCTTCGTTCCAGGCGTGCCCGCTCCTTCAGCTCTGCAAGCAGCCAATCGACAAGCAGCTTCATACGATTCGGAATCGGCAGGGACGAATCATACCCATAAAATTCTTCCTTGATGCGTTCTCTCGAAACAAGCACTTCATCCCGGAATTTTATATCTTTGAAAATCAAGCCTTCGTGTCCGAGAAACTCGACATATCTCTCAATCACCTGCATGAAGTCGCCGGAAGCTTTATAGCGGATTCCCTCCATGCGTGCCGCATAATCGGGCTCATTCACAGCCGTAAGCGTATATTCCATTTGCGCAAATGGGTCTTCAAGCTGAAACATTCTGCCCAGTCTGAGCTCCAGATACTCCTGAAACGTCGTCTGCTGCATGTTTTTCTCTCCGAGTTCAGGGAGGACGGTGGAGACGTAGCTGTTGAACATAGGATTCGGAGAAAATAAGACAATATTCTCTGCCCGTAGCGTCTCACGGTACCGATACAGCAAATAGGCGACTCGTTGCAGAGCAGCCGAGGTTTTGCCGCTGCCCGCTGCGCCCTGTACGATGAGCAAACGGCTGCGTTCATTGCGGATAATTTGATTTTGTTCTTTCTGAATCGTAGCTACAATGCTTTTCATCTGCGAGTCTGCCTGCTTGCCGAGCACTTCCTGCAACAATTCATCGCCGATAGTTACGCCCGTGTCAAACAAGCTGCGGATGATGCCTTCACGAATCACGTACTGCCGCTTTAGTTCCATCTCCCCGGTAATCGTACCGCCAGGCGCTTCGTATTGCGCCGGTCCGGGAGGATAATCATAATACAGACTGGACACCGGCGCACGCCAATCGTAGATAAGAAAGTCTTCATTGTTTTCATCGAGAAGGGAAGCGATGCCGATGTAGATGCGTTCCGTTCCCGGCTCTCCGTCTTCTTTGAAGTCGATTCGCCCAAAATAAGGCGACCGTTTCAGGCGCGCCAGTGTCGTCAATTGGTTGTGGGCAAGCCGGTGGCTGCGCTCCCTCTCCGATAGCACTTCGGCCTGCTGTTTGATGCTCGCAGCAGTTTCCGCCGCCTCCACCGCATCTTCGAAATTGGCAGTCACATCATCCCAGAAGTTCTTACGGATATCTACAACGTCTGCTTTTATCTCGCCGACCTGCTGCTGAAGAACGGCCATTCTTTCTCCGATGAAATCGATCACTCGGTCGACCCGCTGCTGCTCTTCCTGCCAATCCTGTTCCGCCTTACTCATGGGACCACTCCTATCTATAAAAATTTCTATGGTCAATAGGTTTGACATCAGTATTTTTTTATGATATTATAATATCGGATAATATTTGTATAAAAATAATAAAAACTTATTGACCATTCCTCATTTTATCATGGGGTTATATGAAGTTCAATATGTGTATTGTATCCGAAGAACATACGCAAAACGGAGGCACGCATAGCGCCTCCGTTTTTTATTGTATTCCTCACTCCTTTCAAACATTATCCCGCTCTTTTTCACGAATATTTTAAGCGGAAACACATAACTTCCTATTCTTATTGGAAAAATACTTCTGTTGATTCCAGTAAAAAGTTACATATCAGGGAGTTGAGTCTACTCATGAAACGCTTCAGCGTCCTTATCGCTTTTGTTTTGCTTGCCTCTTTGCTGCCGTTTTACTCCGCGGAGGGATATCGGGAAACTCCTTACCACTTCGGTTTCAAAAAGAGTAAAAACGGTCAACTGCCTTCCATCGATGAAGAAGGATTTAAAGACATCCTTGTAAAGCACGGGGCCATTTTTTTAGGAGATACGACAAAGAAAGAGCTTTATCTCACCTTTGACAACGGTTACGAGAACGGATATACGACTAAGATTTTAGATACGCTAAAAGAGAAAAAAGTACCCGCCACCTTTTTTGTTACCGGGCATTACGTCAACGATCAGCCTGAATTGTTGAAGCGAATGGTGAAGGAAGGACACATTATCGGAAATCATTCCTGGAGCCACCCGGATATGAGCCAGATTTCGGATAGCCGGATAAAAGAAGAACTGGAAAAAGTGACCGAGGCAGTAACACAGGTTACCGGGCAAAAAGAGGTTCTTTTTTTACGTCCCCCAAGGGGAATTTTCAGCGAGCGGATGCTTGCGGTAAGCAAACAGCTTGGATATACAAATGTTTTTTGGTCCCTTGCTTATAAAGATTGGGACACCAGAGCTCAGCGGGGCTGGAAATACGCCTACGACAGTTTCATGTCCCAGCTTCACCCGGGTGCGATTATTTTGCTTCACTCTGTTTCTAAAGATAACGCGGAAGCCCTGGGAAAAATCATCGATGAAGTGCGAAAACAAGGGTATGAATTTAAAAGCCTGGAACAATTGAAGCCAAAAAGCCAGTAAGAAAAACTCGCGGGCGGTGC
>NZ_DFMZ01000069.1:0-32277 GCF_002375825.1 Aneurinibacillus sp. UBA3580 | reverse complement strand
TGCCGCTCGTCCTTTTTCCACACAGAAGACAAGCGGCCGCTTTGTGGCCCTTCGGTCGGACCGGCAAAACATCCAGGTACCTCGAGGAGGGAGACAATTGCCGGTCTTTCTCTCCCTTAAGGGCCACACGCTCCACACGGAAAAAGCAATGGTCGGCACACGCCTCGCGTGTTTTTCCTTGCTTACGAATGGAGGGAAAATACATTTCACTTTATCGCTGTAAAGCGAAATATACTTTCCTATACATAGAAAAAGGACCGCAGTGATTGCGGTTCTTTTTCTATTCTCCCCAAACAAAAATCCAAAAAATTCCTGCCAATAAAATGTGGGGAACTGTGCCCAAAACATTCATAAGATGATCATACTTTGTTAATAATTTCTTCTTATACTGTTAGAGGTGTCTTCTTTATGCACCTACATAACAATTAAAAGACTAGACATGCAATACATACACTCACGCATCAAAGAGATAACCAAGAAAATAGACAAAGGAAAGAGGCTATGAGAATCAAAAAAACAGGGATTAGACAGACAGTCATGGCAGGATTGCTTTCGGTATCTTTGGCAGGCGGGCTTACCCCGTTTCTTCCCCAAGCTGCGCAAGCAAGCGGTACGTTTACGGACCTTTCCAGCGTGCCCTGGGCAGCAGGAAGCATTAACAATCTGTATGAGAAAGAAATCATCAACGGCACCACCGCAAAGACCTTCTCACCAAACCAGAAGGTAACTCGCGCGGAATTCGCTACTATTCTATCAAGGGCAATGGATAGAGAACGGATCATTCCTACTTTTCCATTTACCGATGTAGCGGAAAACAAATGGTATTACGAAACAGTCAAAAAAGCATACCAAATGGGAATCGTTAAAGGTGTGTCGGACACCCGCTTCGATCCGGAACGCCCGGTTACGCGCGAAGAAGCGGCAGTTATTATCGCCCACACGTTTAATTATTCTCATTCTGACCAGAAGCTGCCGTATTCGGACGCATCCAAAGTGAGCGACTGGGCAGTGGATAGCGTAAAAGCGGTTACACAGAAGCAAGTTTTTTCGGGAGATGACGGCGTCTTCAACCCACAGAAAGAGCTGACCCGGGCCGAAGCGGCAGTCATTCTGCAGAAAGCGTTATTCGGCTCCGTACCAAAGCCGGAACCGACGCGCCAGGTAGCCTCCCGCACGGATTCCCGTCTCGATGAGCTATTAATGCGCAAAGTCGAGCCGCTGCTTGGCACGCCGTACCGTTGGGGAGGCACAACGACTAAAGGATTTGACTGCAGCGGTTTTACACAGTATATATACAGCTCCCTTGGGGTTGATCTGCCGCGCACCTCCAGCCAGCAGTTCGAAACAGGTACCGCCGTTTCCGTGAACTCGATGGAACCCGGTGATCTCGTATTCTTCGACACCGGCGGCGGCAAAATCTCGCATGTCGGCATTTATATGGGCAACGGGCGAATGGCGCATGCGGCCAGCGGCCAAGGCAAGGTTACGATCAACGATATCGACTGGTATTTGTCTCACTACCGCGTCGTCGGCGTGAAACGATATTTGTAGGTGTAGGATGCGAAGAACAAGCGCAGAAAGTTTTTAGACTTTCTGTGCTTTTATATTGCATCTTTACCATATAGAGTGCCATCCTGCCGCTGTTTTTAAGACACATTATAGATAAAGGGATAGCATTCATTGGCTTAGTGCAGATCATGAATGGCACGCTGAGCCTTATGCTCTTCCTCTTTCTTCACGTAAATATCGTATTGAGTATAATCATGCGAAGTTGAATAGCCTGAAGGAGAAGGGTAGCCTGAGTTCAATCTGATTTTTATGTCATATTTTATTCCGGCTGCTCTTAAGCGACTCGTTGCTTTAAAATAATCATTATTATTAAAAGCCGTATAGACCAGGCAACGGTATTCTCTTTCTTTTAATGAAGAAATGGCCGGTAGTACGATGATAACCCCAAGCACTACAATTGTTAGAACAAGAGGGAAATCCCAATCCATATTTATCCTCCCCTTTGTCTTTAACAAAATTTTCTCCTATATTTCTTTCCTTCTAGATTATCCTCCGAAAAAGAAGTCAAGGACATTCATAGCACCGGAACTTCTCATGTTGTAAAACTCGGAATAACCGCAGTTGGCACAGGAAACGACTTTAAACTGATTATGCTGAATGTCAAATAGCTTAGATAATCCTGTTCCCGTTGTAGCAATTTCACTTTGGTTTACTTTCTCACACCCGCATTTCGGGCAGCCTTTTTTCTTTTTGTTCTCTTCCATATGACTCACTCTCCTTCTGTATCCTTGCTTTTATATACGGATTATATTTCCTGAAGTTGCAATATCAGTATTTTCTTAGCCTTTTACATTCTTCATGACTACCTCCACAGAAAACCACCATGGCGTTTCAGCCACAACCCCGGCATGAAAATTGAAGGAAGGGCTACTGACTTTTGTGGTATGAAGGAAAAGAGAGAAGAGAACGAGGGGAGGATTTCAATGTAGAAAAAGGCGAACGCCCGCGAGTTTTTCTTATTCGATATTGGCTTCTCACCAAACTTTGTCGTGTGGGGATTGACAAACACAGAGTGCAGGGACGGGAGGAGGGACGGGCAATGGAACGATTTTACGCGACCGCTCAGCGGAAGGCGTCCCGTGCGCGGGTCCTTGCCCACAATCCTTCCTCGCCTTCGCATCGGGGTATTCTTTTGTGGGCGAGCGCGCGGGACGCCGGGAGCGGACGTTTTCTCTTTCCGTGTGGAGCGTAACCGACGTGACATGCCTACCCTTCTCCCGTCCCTGACGATTCGTTGTCGACCTATCCCATCGTCACCGATACAGATGGATAGGAAGCGATGATTTTCACAGAAAAAAACTATAAAGCAGTCCTCTCCTACAAGCAATTATGAAATAATATGCAAAATATCATCTATGTCCTTACGCGGCGGTTTAGCCGGGAGGTCGACCGGATATCCCAGTGCAATGACCATTGTAATCTGCTTATAGTCGGCAATATTCAGGTACTCCTTAAACCGATGTTTGGCGAAGAAGACCGGGGCCGTCATAGGACACGTCGCCAACCCTGCCGCATGCGCCGCCAGCATTAAGTTCTGCGACGCTAAACAACTGCTTTTGATGCCTTCTTCTTCATATACCGAATCCTCAATTAGCCCTAATGGCGCAAAAATTTTTTCCCGAAACTTTGAAGTATATGACGTGGCGAGACAAACGATTAAAACGGGGGCATCGGCAAAAGAAGCGGCATAGGGGCCGAATGACCGCAGCAGCATCCTGGCCTCCTTATGCATTCCTCTCTGCTTTGCCTCTTCAGCGATTGTGCGCAGCTCCTCCCACACCATGGCGGAGAGCTTCTCGATTTTCTCCTTGTTCATAATAGCGATAAATTCCCACGCTTGTGCGTTCGTATCACTCGGCGCATGCCTTGCACAGTCAATAATTTCTCTAATTTGTTCAATTTGGACGGCTTTGTCTTCAAATTTTCGAACACTGCGTCTCCCTAACATTACAGCTTTAAACTGCTCATAATCCATCGTCCGTCGTCCACCTTTATCCTATTTCAAAATACGCAGAGACAGCACGCCTCTATTCTATTCGTTCTTTTTTGACCAGCAGCGCAGAACCTAAACCGCCCGCTGCTGCGATAGCAGCCAGGCCATATTCGCCTTCCCGCAGCTCATAAAATAATTTTACAAGCAGGATCGCTCCGGATGCCCCATAGGGATGCCCGTACGCAAGTGCGCCCCCTGTTCGGTTTACGATAGAAAGGGGGATACCGGTCTCTCGAATTGTCGCTAACGTTTGGGAAGCAAACGCCTCATTAAAAGCGAACGCGGAGATATCCGATGGCCCCAGTCCGTTTCTCGATAGCGTTCGTTTAATCGCGTCAACTGCGCCAAGACCCAAAACATTGGGATCGCATGCACTTGTTTCGGCGTGAATGAGGTGAAGTCCTTCCGTAAAGCGGCGCTGCTTTGCATATTCGTCCGTTGTTACCAGCACCGCTGCCGCTCCGTCATTTTCCGGACAACTGTTGGCCGCCGTTATTGTACCGCAAATCGGACGTGCTCTTCCCGCCAGGCGCTTCATATTGGACCGTGGGCATTCATCGCGTTCTTCACCCAAAATCTCATGGTGAACATTTGCCCTGCACGCTTTTTCATGGCTCCAGACTGCGAACGCATCCTGGACCCGCCGTGATAGACGATACAGTTTCGCTACGTTCTCAGCCGCCTCGATCATGCCCGGATTCCCGATGGATTCCGGTGAAAAACGGGCGCACGTCCGATCGGAAGCGCTCGTACTTTCCGTTCCTCCGGCAAGCAGCGCTCTCCCACCACCGGCCTGAATGGTTCGCATGGCCAATATAACCGCATCCAGCCCGGATGAGCATTGGCGATTCACCGTAATTCCCGGCACATGCAGGGGAAGCCCCGCTTGAAGCAAAGCAAGACGTGCCACATTTCCCTTTCCCACGGCGTTACCAAGGATAACTTCATCGATTTGCTGCCCCCGGGCCAGATAACGAAGCAACGGTGCCGCAAGCTCCTCGGCTGTCCGCTCCCGATACATTCCGTCTACCTTACCGATGGCACTTCGCTTTGCCGCAACAATAACTGCTTTATGCATGAAGTGCCTCCCTGAGTGCCGTCCTTGATAGTTTACCGTTTTCCGTACGGGGAAAGTCGTTGACCGTGATGATACGCCGGACGTATTGCCCGTGTGTCAAAGACATACGAAGTTGCTTGCGAAGAGCCGATTTAATCTCCGGTGTGCATTCCGCCTCCAGAAGAACAAGAACGGCTTCCTGTCCGTATCTATCATGCGGTACACCTATGGCTGCCGCTTCAGTAATGCCTGGAAAAGCAAGAGCAATCGCTTCGATTTCACGCGGATACATTTTCACCCCGCGGCAGATAATTTTGTCCTCTTTGCGTCCGGTTAAAAATAAGTATCCATCGTCGTCAAGATATCCGTAATCCTCGGTTGTAAACGTACGAAGATCCGATCTTCCTACTGCCACATACCCACTGAAAAGGAGCGGGCTTGTTATCTGAAGCAAACCAACTTCTCCATTCGGCAGTATATTCCCCGCTTCATCGACAATGCGACATTCGACTCCCGGCAGTACCCGTCCAACCGAGCCGTCCCGTCCGTTTCGCATAGAATGTGCCGCAATAAAGCTCGCTTCAGATGAGCCGTAAAACTCGATGAACTCCGCATCCGTTTTGCTGCACAGCGCCTTCCGCAGGGAATCCGGGCAGCGATCGCCGCCACAAATAATTGCGGCCAACCGGATTTTTTCCGGCAGCCGTGCAAGCATGGACGGGACAGCATAAAGCACGGCATCAGCACTGTAGACACTGCGATTCGTCAATTGTTCGGGTGATAGAAGCTGAACGGTTTTTCCCCGGTACAATGCGTGAAGCGCTCCATAAAGAAAAAGGGAGCTCTCAAGCGGTCCCGGAATAAGTACCGTTTGCACTCTTGCCCAATCAATCATCGCATCGCTTAACCGAAAGCTTTGCTTCCAGGAATTCCATGTTCGCATAAAGCCTTTCGGTGTACCCGTTGTTCCCGAGGTAAATCCGATATAAAACAAATCTTCATCTTTTGGCGGTGCGGTATGTACTCGTCCCTCTGCTACATCACCGGGATGAAGGCAGGTCACATCAGCCAGCGGCCTATCTGCGAAACAAAGAGCAGGTTTTGTAATGCGGACCATCTCCGTTAATCGTTGCATGGGCCACTCGTAAAAAGGCATGGCGATCGCACCGATATGGTTGGCCGCCAAAAAGCAGGCCAACAGCTCGGCTCTGTCGCGAAGCAGAAGTGCCACGCGATCGCCATGCCTTACATTGTGCGCAACCAGTGCGGCAGCCAGCGCATCAATCCTCTGCTGCAGCTGTTCATAGGTGTACTCCCGCACTCCTTTGATAGCTGTGGTCTGCCCGCTGTATTGCCTAAGCCGCATGCCGTCTTTGTCTTTCCTTTACGAAAGGTACGTTGGCCATTTTGCTGATGAAAAGGGAAGCTGCCACTGCTTTTATAGCGTCTCCCGGAAGGAAAACTACGTTCTGCGCAAGCGCCGCCAAAAACGGTGTTTTCATAGTAATCATCAAACCTAATGAACCCATAAGATACACAAAACCGATCCCGAACAAAACGGATGATAAAAGGGCTGTCGCAAAGACCGGAAACACTCGAATTTTATCAATGGAATAACCAATGAGAAAAGCAGCAAAAGGCCAGCTAAATAAATACCCTGCAGACGGTCCGACAAATACAGACCAACCGCCGCGGCCCCCTGATAATAGCGGAGCGCCGGCCGCTACCAGCAACAGAAAAACAACGACACTTAAAAAACCTCTGCGTGCGCCCAACAGGCCGCCAATCGCCATAATGGCCATAGATTGAAGGGTAATAGGGACACCGCTTCCCCCCAGTTGAATGCCCGGTACGATGCCAAGTGCCGCAATGATGGCAGCTCCCATGGCAATAAATGCAATCGATTTCGTTTTCATGCGTTTCCTCCTATTGTATGTAAACTTACAATAATAAAAAGTTAACACATAAAACAAAATGTCGCAATATAGCGAATTCGATTGAATTTTCATATTAGAAAAAATTTAATATAATCTATTTGTTAGCGGTTCAACATTAATGGATAAAAAACAGAAGCTATTTAAATTTTAGAATGAGGAGGAATTACTATGGAGGAGATTATAGCCCGGTTTAAGGAAGTACCGACTACATGCATTTCCGATGCAATGCAAGGACTTAACAACCTGGATTCAACCATTAAGCCTTTGAAAGAGGCTTATACAGTTGCCGGAAGAGCGTTAACGGTAAAAATACCGGTAGGAGACAACTCTGCCGTTTTAAAAGCGATCAGAGAAGCAAAAATAGGAGATGTTTTAGTCGTTGACGCCAAGGGCGATTTATATCGCGCAATCGCCGGTGACTTTGTTGTAGGGATGGCAAAAACCATGGGAATTGAGGGAATCGTGGTCGATGGTGTCATTCGGGATATTACGGGGATTAAAGATTTAAATTTTCCCGTATTTTGCAAAGGCACAACTGTTGCGGCGAGCGGCAAAGCCGGTGTAGGTGAAATCAACGTACCTATCTCTTGCGGCGGAGTAACCGTTCGTCCCGGAGATATCATTGTAGGGGATGCAGACGGCGTTGTGGTGGTTCCAAAAGAAATCGAACAAGATGTTTTGAAAAAAGCGCAGGAAAAAATGAAGACGGATCAGGCGCGGGAAGAAAGTATTCTAGTAAATCGGGAGACAGTAATCAACTATCTGGACAGTATCTTATCAAAGTGATGCCTGCTTCTAGATAAAACCACCATGGCCGATGAGCCACAAGCCCTGCCATGAAAATTGCGGGAAGACCAACTGACTTTTGAGGTACAAAGGAAAAGAGAGGAAAGAATGGGGAGAGGATTTTTTTCAATATTGAAGTAAAAAACGAGGCCGTGTGCCTCGTTTTTTACTTCAATTTAAATGTAGAAGCTGCATGCTGTAATTCTTCTGCCATACGAGATAACGTCGCTGCAGAAGACGTTATCTCCTCCATGGATGCCAGCTGTTCTTCCGTGGCTGCTGATCCTTCCTGCACGCCACTCCGGTTCATTTCAGCAATTTGCTGGATGACATGCACCGCTTCTGCTATTTGTTCCGCTCCGGCGGCCACCTGATGTGCCGCAGAAGAGACTTCGGCAATTTGCTGTGCCACTTCATAAACGAATCCTTGAATTTCTTCGAAGGAATGCCCGGCCCCTCGTACAGCCTCGATTCCTTCCTCCACCTCTTTCGTTCCTTCTTCCATCGTATCTACGGCCTGCTTTATCTCCTGTTGAATGGTATAAATCAGCTCCGTGATTCGACCGGCAGAAGCGGCAGACTGTTCAGCCAGCTTACGAACTTCATCTGCTACCACCGCAAATCCGCGACCATTCTCACCGGCACGTGCTGCTTCAATAGCAGCATTTAGGGCGAGGAGGTTAGTTTGTTCGGCAATTCCAGTAATGACTTGCACAATTTGATCGATTTCTCCCGATCGTTCTTCCAGATTTTTCATTGTACTTTCCATATGCAAAACAGTACCATGAATCGTATTCATTTGATGTACCGTGCTTTGAATCGCCTCATTCCCCTCGTATGCCCGCGCGGAAGCATGTTCCGCCACGGTTGAAACACGAGCTGCCTGATCGGCGATACCATGAATCTGTTCAGACATCACATCCATCGTTGTCGACGTTGTTTCCACGCTATGCGCCTGTTTTTCAGCTCCATTTGCTACCTCTTGAATGACGGAAGCAATTTGAGCACTGGCCTTCTCTGTTTGCTCGGCACTGGCCGTCAGTTGTTCAGACGAAGCAGCTAATTGCTCTGACTTCTCCTGAACATTTTGCACAATATTATGTAATTTTTCACTCATTTTGTTAAACTCTACCGCCAGTGCTCCCAATTCGTCTCGGGACGTCACCTGAACACGCTTCGTCAAATCCCCTTCACTGATGCTGCGTGCAACATTCGCAAATACAAGCAAGCGTCTCACAAGGGAACGAATCACAAAGAAATTTTGCACCGACGCAAACACAATGGCCAGCACCGTTACCCAAATCGTCACATTTAAAATCGGGCGCGCCGCCGCTTTCGGTTCATCCACGTACATCGTACCGGCCAGCTTCCACCCTGTTATCTTGTTAGTAGTAAAAAACATCTTTTTCTGTTTACCTTCAAATTCGTAATCAAATTCCCCGGATTGTTCCGTATACATCTTCTTTGACTGCTCTGTATTCGTTTGCTCACCTATCTTCGCCGTCGGATGGACAATATAGTGACGATTCTTGTCCAATAAATAGGCATAGCCTTCATTTCCAATCTTTACTTCAGCTATCTGCCCGGCCAAATCTTTCAGGCTCATATCCACGGCCACTACATCGCCTCCGCCCTCCAAAGCGCGGGCCAGCGTAATCACCATCTCTTTCGAGCCGCTATCCAGATACGGCTCTGTCATAATAATACTGCCGCCCGCTTTTATAGCTTCCCGGTACCATCCGCTTTCTAACGGATTATAGCCGGGCTTTATTTGTTGAATAGGGGCAATTCGCATTTTCCCATCTGACGTTACGACATACACGTTTTTCAATTCAGGATACAGACCTAAAAACCGGCTTAATTGTGACTGGATGCGGGCATCTGTTCCTTGATGGCTCAACTGATCATTCATTTGTTCTGCCAGCAATTCTACACTTTTCTTTTCATCCTCAATATATTTCGTAATCAAACGATCTAAAAACACCACGTTTTTTCGAGCATTTTGCAAAATTTCTTCTTCCATCCGTTTCTCTGCTGTCTTGTACGAAATAATACCTAATAATAACGTCGCAAACAGCACGCTTGTTGTAAATGCTAATACAAGTCTCCATTTAATATTGAGCTGCATTCTCTGCTTCATATTGATTTTTTCTACTCCTCCCGAAACTTTAATAGTATCTCAACATTTGCCGGGGTAGATGGGACAAGGATTCTCTTGAACCTGCCCCCATTTCTTATGGTTCTTATCAAGAATTCCTTATCCAGCAACTCAATCCCGACATATAGTCCCATAGTCTTATTCCACAATCCAACCAGAAAACCCTTTTTTTAACACAAACTTTTCAATAATTATACACTATCCCAACAGCGCCTATCTGTCACAATAAAAAACAGGCCGCATTACGGATATGCCGTTTGGCGACCTGTTTTTCTTCAGATTTATTGCGTTAAGCTAACTCCTCACCCCTGCAAAACTTGTCTTACTGTTTCTTTAAGGAGTGTCGGGGAACCGATAAGCTTCTGTAAATCATCTGTCGTTTTGGACGTTTCCCCTTCTGAAACTGCGTTATAAATAACCGCTGTAAGTACGGCAAAGGGCTCAGGAACACCCGCGTTTACGAGAATATTTCTCTCCTCTTCAAAAGAAACGGACTGGTGCACGACTTTTTTACCAGAAACCTCTGAAAGGATTTGAGCCAAATCGTCAAAACTCCAGGTTTGATTGGAAACAAGGTTATACGTCTTGTTTTCATGTCCTTCCCCTGTAAGAACCGTCGCGGCAGCCAGGGCAAGATCGCTGCGGGTCACCGAATTTATTCTTCCACTTCCTGTATTGGTAACTACCGCTCCATGCTCTACGGATGCGCCCAGAGCCGGATTCACAAAGACTTCCGTATACAAAGCGTTACGCAGGAAAGTATAAGGAATGTTAGTGGTACGAATTGAATATTCCGTAGCTAAATGGACATGAGCAAGGGGTAATTTTGACTCCTCAGCAAAAGCATATCCGGTATATGCGATATGTTTTACCCCTGCATCTCTGGCTGCTTTTACGACATTCGCATGTTGAACTATACGCAGCGTATCATCAGCATCCGGACTTGAGATAAAAAGCAGCCTGGAGGCACCAGCAAAAGCTTTTTGAAGAGATTCCGGATCAAGATAATCGCCATGACGAACTTCAACTCCGAGATCGGTAAGAGCAGAGGCTTTTTCGACATTGCGGGCAATCGCAATGATTTGACCCGCGGGCACCTTTTTTAGCAGATGTTCAATAACAAGACCTCCGAGTTGACCTGTAGCACCAGTAACAACAATAGACATAGAAATTCCCTTCCCTTCTCCCAGACAATTTTCAAGAGGGTGAGAGTATAACCTAACTGGTTACAACACATGGTAAAAACATGATATCAGTATAACCAAATTGGTTACAACAAACCTGAAAAAAATCAGCTCTTAGACGAGCTAATTTTCTCACTCAGTTCAGTTACTAACTGCTCCAGCGTAACTTGAGCTAATACCTGTTCCATCGCAGACTGGGCTTGAAGCAAAACCAATCGAAAAACTGATTCGATATTGGCTCCAACCGGACATTCCGGATTCACATGGTCATGGAATTTGAAAAGTTCATCTTCCTCGACAACTTCAACAGCTCGATACACATCGAGCAAGGTAATTCCTTCCAAATCCTTCTGGAGGTATGCTCCACCAACTCCAGCTCGCACATTCACCAATCCAGCCTTTTTTAGCTTCGCAATGATTCTCCGGATAATCACCGGATTGGTCTTTACACTTTCTGCTATCCATTCTGAAGTACAGTGTGTTTTACTTACTGCTATCAAAGACAGGATATGGACTGCGATGGAAAAGCGACTGCTGATTTTTTTCATATGCTTCACCTTCTTGCTGTAACCATTATAGTTTCGGCAGTCTTGTTAAGTCAACCTTCGTTTTTATGCAACGCCAGTGATTCAGTTTCATCCTCCAGTTCGGTTTCAATTTCTTCGCTATTCATGATTCTGGTTATTTCATAAGCTCCGTGTTGTAAGAAAATAAATGCCATTTCATATTCCTCCGTTTTAGATTACGACTCATTGTAGTTTAAGATAACAGCGACGGTCTTGCAGAAGACCGTCGCTGTTATCTTTATTTAATTCCCGCTGGCTCTGGAACAGGCTGGCCCAGCCATTCTTCATAAAACGCATCAATATCCGGTTCAAAATCCATAATCACAGGATAGAATGGAGTTACCGCTTCAACTTCTAGCTGGGTACCACATCCTGGACAATAATATTCACGAATGACCTGCCAGTTTGGATCAGGAGCCAAATATTTCGGATATAATTCCTCCATCTTTGCTTCCGTATCTCTTACATATACTAAAGCATTGAGCTTCCAATTTTGTTTATAATGTCCGAACTCATGTCCACAATCACACTTCGTAACGCGATCGCCGTTCTGCTTTTGCACGATATATAAGTGTAAACCAGCAGGCAGAAGGATCTTATCATCCCATGGAACCCTCTCCTGAAGAATTTCCAGGTACAGATTAAAACGATTCGCATCTTTAAAATTGGAAAGCATCTCTTTAAGTTTGAAAAAATCTATTGAACCATCAATCAATTCCTCAATTGTTCTCTTATCGTATGTGGTCATCTTTTCACCTCTTTTATTTCAGTTTGTTTATTGAGCCAAAGGTTGGCATATCAAGCTCAGATTCGTTAATAATCCAGTCCTTTGGCAAATTCCAAAAATCACGGAATTCATTTAGAAATCTTTCGCTTAGCGAAAAACTGCTGGCATACATGTGGAGAACAGGTAGAGCCGCTTTTTTATTAAGGACATTCTGCCGTTCTTCCTTAATCCATTCACGTGTTAGTTTTCCACGTTTAATCCGTTCTTGACGGATTTCGGCACGCCTTTTTTCTGTTTTCTCACTATCAACAATCCATCTTCCTTTTTCATCCTGCTCGATAACCGCGCCGTATACTTTTTCCGCATAGTCCGGGAGCAGATATCCACCGTTTAAATCCTCTTCAACCTTTTTCGTTTGCCGCTCTAACGGATCACCGAATCCGGGACCGCCTTTGAGGTAATTTAAGTAGAGGTCATAATTTTCAAAGATGGTTTCAGTTGTAATCGCTTGCTTATCGCGCTGAATCTCTTTGGCTTCAATTAACTTCTCATACTCTGGATTGCCCGGATCCGGATCTCCGCCCAGGGGAATCGGAAGTTTTTTCTCAATGAGCTCCTTAATATTCGTTCCATGCGCTTCAAAACGATAGCCGGATGCCGCCGGATAACCGCCCATTAAGCCGCAATCACTGGACATATAACCGTTCCCCATGAAGAACATCGTCCAATCTTTGGCTCCCCAAACCATCCGCAGAGTTTCGTAACCACATCCGCCCCTGTACTTTCCATAACCGCCAGTGTTCGGTTTAATGCTTCTTCCCAGATAGAGAAGGGGTTCGGCCATCTCCCAAATCTCCATATCCCCCATATCCCCTTCGGGATTCCAAATCGCAGCGGCGTGATCCAACCCGTCTTTAACCGCATTCGCCCCTGTTCCTTCAGCGGCCGCTTCAAAGCTATTGACAGCGTGGTTCTCACCATACTGGTTAAATCCTCCACCCTGGAGCCAGTTGCTGGTATTTGCATTTCCAGCATTGACTTCCTCCAAATAACCGCGGGCGAAATAGGTACGGCTCAACGCTCTCCACAATGGGCTCCAGGCAGAGACAAGGAAATGCCAGGCGTAACTATGTGCTGTCCTGATATCATCCGGGGATAGCCAGGAGCCATAAGGCAGGCCAAATTGGCTGGCATAATAAGCTCCATCGTTTACGCGATCGTTCGGAATGAGCGTTTGCGACATCATTACCCAAATCCCGCTGGAGATAGAAACAGGTGTAGCATTATAGCTGTGCCATCCCCAACGGTTTACCCCTTCAAAGTCGATTTCAAACTTTCCGTCCCGATGAATGATCATCTCGGAAGGAGCATGCATAATCGTATCCACCTTGGCATAAGGAGGCACTTCCAGGTTTTTATAAGGAACATCGACAAAAGATACTCCGCGGTACCTGCCGGGGATGGTCATCGACTTAACCTGATTAATGAAACCACGGCGACCATCTTCGATTACCTCACGAATAAACTGTTTATACGTATCAATTCCTTCTTCAGCAATAATGTTATGAATCAAGTCACGAATCATATGACAACCGGCGATCCTGGTGCGCTCATCAAGTAACCAGTATTTCGTCGTGCGAACAGAACGCTGGCTTTCAATGACCCAGTCCCGAAGAAGGGTATCGTTTTTCCCTATTTTTCGGCAGGCTACCTGATAACCGTCATCATATCGTGTGACCGGACCTACAGTCATACTTCCCGGGGCTGTTGCACCTACATCGATAACGTGAGTAACCCCACCAACCCAGCCTACTAATTCATCCTCCCAAAAGATAGGGACAATCGTGTGAACATCGCAAGGGTGAACGTTTCCAATTTGACAATCGTTATTGCAGAAAATATCTCCCGGCTCAATCCCCGGGTTTTCTTCATAATCATTTTTAATCATATATTTAATTGCCGCACCCATGGTTCCTACATGGATGATAATCCCTGTAGAAGTGACAATAGAATCTGCTTCCGGGGTATATACGGTAAAACAAAGTTCCCCTTCCTGCTCTACAATAGGAGATGCAGCAACTTTTTTTGCGGTTTCCCTTGCATGAACGACACCGCCCCGAAGCTTGGAAAAGATCTTTTCATAGCGAATGGGATCAGCTTCCTTGAATGTTAATTCTTTTAAACCGGCATAATGTCCGGTTGTCAGGCTGATCCGATCGATTTCCTCCCTCATTTCTTTTAACGGTTTTCCATCCCAGCCTATGCCTTTCTTCACTTTAATTCTTTTTAAATCTTCCTCTTTTAAAGACATGGAATCCCCTCCTCAACAATTTATTTCACAATTTCTTTCAAATGGAAAATGCGATGTTGATCCAAATACGTTTCAAAACCCGGTGGAACAACAAAAGTAGTAGCCGGAGACTCGATAATCGCAAATCCTTCAATTCTGTTCCCTGCCTTAAGCGCTTCCATTTCCCAGATGTCGGCTTCCGTCCAGGCCCCTTTCCAATAAACTTTACGTCTTCCGAGAGAAGCATTCTTTGGCGGTTTTTCCCCATATAAAGGTTCTTCTGGAATTTTCGGTTTAGCTACTTCAACCATACCGCGAACAATGGCACCTGTAATCGTATAACCTAATTCCGGTGAACGAGCCGCCTTGGCATAAACACGGCTGTAAGTTTCTTCAAAGGAAGCAACCAACTGGTTCCAATCGTCTACTGTTTCTACTCTATTCACAGGAGATTCAATTTCAAGGTCGTTCAATTGTCCTTGATATTGCATCCGGAAAAAGAGACGGAAATCTACTTTGTCGCTGGAGAATTTATTTCGTTCAAATTCATGGGCTACCTTCTCCATCAATTCCTCCCAGGATTGTTGCAATCCGCTGCCGGCCATCAACTTTTCTTCTGCGGAAGCCCCGTCATTAACATTTAAATCCAGTGTTTTATCGTATCTGTATTCAAAATCGGCCGCTCCGCATCCAAAAGCAGAAAATCCTGCCGCCCAGGCTGGTACAAGAACATCCTCAAACCCCAGTCCCTTCGTATACCCCGCGGTATGAAGGGGGCCTCCTCCACCATAGGAGAAACAGACGTATTGGGATGGTGAATACCCTTTTCCAAGAATCATTGACTCGAGATAATTCCGTAATTGGGACTCCAGTAAGTCGATAACACCATAAGCGGCATCTTCTACCGATAAACCAAGTGGATCCGCTACCTGTTTCTTGACAGCTTCATAGGCGAGTTCCGGGTATAACTTCACTTCACCACCCAGGAAATTATCCGGGTTAATCAGTCCGAGCACAACATGGCAATCGGAGACGGTAACAGTATCAATTCCTCCAGCTGGATTACAAACTCCGACTCGATATCCCGCACTGTCAGGACCCAGGGTGATCGATTTAAAGTTCGGATCTATGCGAACAAAACTTCCTGCACCCGCTCCAACCGTATCCATCGCCACAAGGGGGAGCGACAATACCAGGCGAGCCATATCAGGACTGCTATTAATGCTTAAATCTCCCTGCGTAATCAAAGCAATATCAAAACTCGTTCCTCCAATGTCAGAGCAAGCAATATTTTTGATATTCAGAAATTCACCCAGATACTTAGCACCCACAACCCCGCCGATAGGCCCGGAAACGAGTGTACGGGCCAATTCATTCGCCTGATAGCTAATCGTTCCCCCATGGCTTGCCATAACACGTAAATCAAAGGTAGCCCCTTTTTCTTGAATTCTACGATTCATGACCTCTAACGTGTGCCTGGAAGGATCGGCCGCATAAGCTTCAATAATCGTCGTATTGGTACGGTGGGATTCTTTGCGAAGCGGATAATAATCGACAGATGCAAAGATCGGGACTTCTTTTCCGACTTTTTTCATGATTTCCTTTGCCATGTCTCGTACCCTGCGTTCATGGGCAGGATACTTATACGAATGAAGAAAGCTAATGACAATAGCCTCTACGTCCTGATCGAGCAAATCCAAAACAGCAGGCTCAACTTCATGTTCGTACAAAGGAATGACAACGTTTCCAAATACATCAACACGCTCCGTTATGCCGCGAGTCCTTTCTCTCGGAACCAGAGGCGGATCATAACGATGGGTATTCAGGTGCAAACGATCGGAATAAGAGTAACCAAGATAAGATTGAATAGCCCGTCCCATCCGATGAAAATCTTCCATCCCCTTATTGACAATCAGGCCGACCCGTCTTCCTTTACGGGACACCAAACGATTTAGCATCGCGGTACCTGAATAAACACCCGCCAGTAAATTAGGAAATGATTCCTCTACTGTTGTGCCCCAATAGGTAAGTGCGTCTGCCGCTGATTGAAGTAGACCGACCGATTCATCATGTGGTGTTGACTGAGCCTTCCCGACAACAAACTCCCCTTTGTCGTTAATGATGAACGTATCTGTCATCGTTCCTCCGGCATCAATGGCCAAAATTTGTGCATTAATACTTGCCACTTTTTTTCATCTCCCTTCAGTAGTATATAGTTACAAGAGTGAGGAGCCCTTGTTGCCTAATTACAAAAGCAAAATTAATACCAATTTTCAAATATTTTTTAATAGTGAAAATTCGCTATTTACATTCCCTTAACAAGGGATTTTATGTAAAAATTTGTAACATCAATACTACACCTGTAGCGCTACAGGTGTAGTATTGATGTTACACCAAATAAACAAAGCTCTGTTAGAGAATGAGCGGTTAACTTTTTTATATTTTCAAATTATATAGCTTTTATTTCTTAGTCATCTGCTGTAAAATATTTATAATAATCTGAAATTAAAGGAATAGGCGGAGGAACTATGAGCCCATACCTTGCTTTTCATTCAACCAGTGAACTCTATGGAAAAATGAAAGAACTCGAGAACCTGTGGGAAAAATTCGTCCTTACCAATTCGCCACCTGAAAAACTTAGATATTTGATTTATGAATCTTGGAAGCGCTGTCAAGAATATGAGGTTGATCCAAAGAAAAAACAAAGTGCTATTTCTCTAAACAATGATCAATTACTGGAAATCATGAATCATTCGCGTTTGTTTGAAGCAGCCGTTCAAATTATGGATGATTTATCTAAACAGATTCGTGGAACGGGTTACCTAGCTACCCTGTGTGATAGTGAAGGACGAATTATATATTTAGATGGAGACCAAAAGGTTTTAAAGGAAGCGGAATTAATGAACTTTTTGATAGGAGCCGACTGGAGTGAAAAAGCGATTGGGACGAATGCGATAGGAACAAGTTTAGCAACCGGTCATCCTGTTCAAATTTTTTCAGCTGAACATTACTGCCAGGGATGTCATCCATGGATATGTTCTTCGGCTCCTATCAAAGATCCATTAACTGGACGAATTCTTGGAGTGGTTGATCTGACAGGTTTATCATTTGAAGCACAACCGCATACATTAGGAATTGCTACGATGACTGCCAACTTCATCCAAAAAAGGTATAAAGAAATTTCTTATTCAACTCTCCAATATCTTCATCACTATTTTACACAGGTTGTTAAACGAAAAAATGGAGAAGCCATTATCTTATTTGATCTTTCCTTCAATATCATTAACGGGACGGAAAAAGCTCTGAAATTATTAAATATTCAACATTGGCAACAAATTGGATCGATCCCTGGTATTAAACAACTGCAAAATTTTCTTCTTAATCAAGTTCATATATGTAAAGAATCTTATCTGGACCAACTGAAACTGCACGTCCATGTTGAAGAAATTAACATACAGCTGGAGCGAATCGGTTTTCTTGTCTACCTGCAACCTCAACAAAGTAAAGATATAGTATCTTCCCCTGGTTTCTGTTATGATTCATCTCATCAGAAATGGTCAGAAATTATTGGACAATCCGAAAAATTTCAATCTACGATTCGAAAATGCCAATTGGTTGCACCAACGAGCGCATCAGTTCTCATAACCGGGGAAAGCGGAACTGGAAAAGAACGCATTGCCAGAACACTTCACCAGACCAGTCTTCGTCACAATTCTCCTTTTCTGGCAATCAATTGCGGCTCGATTCCCAAGGAATTAATGGCCAGTGAATTGTTTGGCTATGAACCGGGAACTTTTACAGGAGGAAATTCCAGAGGAAAACGCGGAAAATTTGAAGAGGCAAACGGAGGCACACTGTTTCTTGACGAAATTGGAGAGATGCCCCTGGATCTCCAGGTTCATCTCCTGCGTGTTTTACAAGAAAAAGAGATTGTTCGACTTGGATCATCTCACCCTATTCCTGTTGATGTTAGGATCATAGCTGCTACCCACCAAAATATCCCTAAATTAATCCAAGAAGGAAAATTTCGCACTGACCTTTACTACCGATTGAACGTAGTTGAACTGCATATTCCTCCTCTTAGAGAACGGGATCACGATATTATTTTATTGACTGAACACTTTTTAAAACGATTTTCGACAAAGTATAACAAAACTATTTTATCGATTGATACGGATGTTATTTCCTTTTTCAAAACTTGTCAATGGCCGGGAAACATTAGAGAGTTGGAAAATACCATTGAACATGCTGTTTTATTTTGCTTAACAAACAAAATTACTTTATCAGATTTACCGCGTTCCTTGCTTGAAAAAGAAAGAGCACCGCTTCTCTTACAGTCTTCACCGAATCATGAAGAAAAAAGCATGATTATTCGGTACATTGAAGAAGCAAACGGAAATCTTTCTGAAGTAGCTCGGAGATTAAATATAGCACGAACTACTCTTTATCGAAAAATGGATAAATACGGTATATCCAAACACTGATATTATCAAGTGATAACCATTTGAATAATATCCTTTTCTGTAGCAGCTTCATCGTTAAGTTTAGTGCTGTATTGTGATACACAGCAAGAATTATAATCATACTCACTATTTTTCTGGGATTAATGGAAGTATCGGTCTGCCATACATTGATTCCCCTACTTTTTTCATCCCACTAAAGAAATCAGAAGCTATTAAAAGAAAAAAAGAGGATGCATACGAATTAGGGGGTCATTCCTTCTCATTTGTTATGATTTATTTAAAAACCTTAAAAATTTCCCTGGATTTTTTATTTTATGCATAACTTCGCTATCTCGATATAATTTTTCCAGCACTCCCGGCAATCTTTTAACAAAATTCATCATTTTTTAACAAAATAAGCGCACGAAAGTTATTTAAATAGTCTATAATTTCAATAAAAAATATGAATTGAGGGAGAGACATGAATATTACTTTAACCGAAGAAAGATGTCGGAAATGCAGCATCAAACTTACTGAATATGAAATTGAGGAAAAAAATCATTATTGTATGGAATGCTATGAGGAAGAAAACCAATCAAATAAATAATAGGTTATTAACAAACCCACCAGCTAAGCCGGTGGGTTTGTTATTTCACTACCAATTAAACCGATACCCTGTATTTCTATAAGAAATGTCTCTCGCTATGTTAATAATTAAACTGTTATAAAAATCTTTTCGATTGCTATCCTTTCCTTTTTTTATCTCTAGCTCCTTTATATATAATAAAGAAGCTTTCGGAACCATATCAGGTACCCATTGATGATTATGCTTTATTTCACTGTCAGATAAAGCATAATAAGGATAAAAAACTTGGTTCCCTTTTCCAAGATCGTCCCATGTGCAATCAACGTGATACCACTTTCCCTCTATTTTGACAAGATTCCAGGCATGAGGTTCTGGCTTTCCAGTTGTATTTACGGCATAGCCACTTACAATTCTATTATCTATCTGTGCTTCTTTTAACATTTTATTCGCTAATAAAGCATAGCCATTGCATACTGTTTTTCCTTTCGTTAAAGCAGCATAGGCCGAAAATTCTTTTAGAGAGTTATCGTATTCAACATGTGAAACGATGTAATCATGAATTGCTTTTACTTTTTCGTGGTCATTCATTCCAGGCTTAATAATCGCCTTAACAATTTGTTTAACCCGAGAGTCTACAAAAGCTTCTTGCTCCTTTGTCGTATGATATTCCATTTTAAAGCCTATTATTATACGATCTTTGTAAACTGCTCCACCTACGACATAGGCTTTAATGGAATGTAGCAAATATTTATCATTGTTGTAAATCTCGCGAAATGCCTGTTCAACAAATGACTTTGTTTTATCTATCCTGCCAGGACCCATAAATGTGATTTCAAAGTATGGTTCTCTATTAGTAAGATGTTGGTATATGATTGCTTTAAGTTCTTGGTACGATTGCTTATTTTTTGTATCTACCTGGGCGAAAGCTTTGAGGGGAACACTCGTAAATACCATTAATATTAAGCTGAAGACAAGCCATTTTCTAAGCAGGGACTTCATACATACCTCCATAAAGTGAATTAACAAATTCTAAATTCAACAATATGGATATAAATTCCTTCATGAAACTCGATATCGTCTTTTTTGTTAGCGTTGTTTTTTATCTTAGGCATATGCACTTCAAGCATGCCATTTTTATACGATGCTCTTATTTCCTCAGCAGAAACAGGAGAAGGAAGAAGAACGGAACGCTGAAAACGTCCTATAAATCTCTCCTGCCTATACATTTGCTTTCCTTTTATTTCATTAAACATATCCAGACTTCCGCTAACGGAAAGAACATTATTATTAACGTCGATCTCTACATCTTCTTTTTTCTTTAATCCAGGGGTATCAAAAACAGCTACAACCTCATTCTCAGTTTCATAAACATTGACACAAGAAATACCAAAGTTTTGCTTATCAAATGCAGTCCATCCTGCTGTAAAGAAACGGTCAAATTCACGTATTACATTATCAAGCTGACGGAAAGGTTCATAAGGGATTAAAGCCATAATCATACCTCCTGTTATTCGTTATACGGAAGTGTTTTTTCTAACGTTGCTATATCTTATTCAAGTTATTCTTTCTAATCCCTATCCCTTTCGCCTATCTTTCAATTTCCAACTAACCCGGCAAGATGCAAGCTATAAGCATGGCTACAGTTAGGATGAAAAAGACCGTCTTTCCTAGCTTCATCCAATGTTCCCTACGATTCGCCATTCCTATTTGCTCCCCGAATTCTTTCTGTTAAGATGGAAGCTGTATATTCGGTTTTTGTACTTGTATTTGTTGTAGCTCGCCCTTTATACGCTTAATTTCCTCCTGCAGCGCTTCTCCCTGCAGACCATCCAAACAGCGCAGACTTCTCTTCCTATTATTTTGTTACATTTTAGGCTCAATAACAATTTCAACACGTCGATTCTTTTGCCGGTTTTCTTCAGTATCATTAGGCGCAATGGGTCGGCTTTCGCCATACCCTTTTGTTCTTATACGAAGGTTCTCTTCCTCATAGTTTTCCTTTAAATAATTGCTAACTTCTTTTGCCCTTCGTTCAGAAAGTGATCTATTATATGCCTCCTCACCTATGTTATCAGTATGCCCATTTATTTCTATTTTTGCTCCTTCGTACTTTTTAAGAACTTCACCTATCTCATTTAATACAACTTTTGCTGATGGCTTTAATTCACTCTTATCAAAATCAAAGAGAACGGTATCAGGAATTCGAATTTTAATTTGTTTATTATCAGATGTTACAGAGAGATCAGGTGCTTTTAATTTTGGTACATCAAACTTAGGGACTTCTATCTTAGGAACCTCTAGTTTAGGAGCTTCTAGTTTAGGGACTTCTAATTTGGGAGCTTCCAGTTTAGGAACCTCTAATTTGGGAGCCTCCAGTTTAGGGACATTTATTTCTGGTACAGATGCTTGTTGCTCCTTTTCCGCACATGCAGAAAGCAACAAAAAAGAAAGTAAAAATAAAAACATTACATTTTTATGGTTTAACACTTTTTACTCCTCCCTTTGCTAATAAAAGTTTCCTTAATAACAACAAACGAAAGGAAGTTATTTCCTTCTAAAATCATACCGTTTTCACGCCGGATGCACGCCATTATCCTCGAATTAATCTTCTAAGAGCAACATAAAGTCCAAACATCCATAAGAACAAGGCTCCATACCCAAATTGGTCGCTCCTTTTTCTCCTCCATAACGTTTCCCCTTATGCCGTTTCTTTCATCATCACTTCCAATTTTATCATAAATTCCAATTTATAGAACACCTATTCCTTCACTCTGGTATATGGTCATTCGCTCAGCCCTACCTCGCCAGCCACGATATAATCAAACGCCTCTTCTTCCAAATACCGCTTCTGGATAATCTCCTGCTCCTTCTTCGACAACCGGCTTACTGCACGCTCTACTCGTTTCGTCAGCTCAATCATTTCTCTTTCCTTATCAACGCACTCGGCTGCAGCATCGGTCGTTTTGTTCGTCACGCCGTAATATCTTGCTTCATAGGCGGAAGCGTTCTTCATCTCCCGGTGAACAAAACCGATTTGCATAAATACGCGCTGTCTCCAGTGCTTCCCCTACACGCTTCTGCATAGCCTTCCGGTCAATTTTCGGCAAAAACGACATTTGCATGACGACTCCCCCTCTTCGAAAAGAGTTTTTATTTATTTATCAGGAGAGTAGGCAATACTCAAAACAGTACCTTCACCTTTTTTTCTCCTCTCCCATAGTATACTGGTGACAGCCCCATCTATTAGGGATCACTTCCTTTGCTTGCCGGCTTGTACCGACCTTTTTATTTCTTCTCACCCTTTGGGTGTCTGCTCATAAAAGCTTCTCTTCCGTCTCATCTTCCATTTCGATTTCAATCGCTCGTGTCTGTTTGTTAATCCGAATACCAGTGACTGCCTTGTCCAAATTCTCTGTACGGTTCATCCGCGAAAGTAAGCTCTGTAGGCAGCACACCATATTCCGCACGGTTGGCTTGTCTGGAATAAGAACACGGTATTTCATCTGGCTTCTCCTCCTAAAGATCCCAGTATGAATTTGAGTAATGAGAATAAAAACGCAGTATTCTTGTACTCTACTTCCCTAGAGAAATGTTTGAGTATGATGAACTGGAAGAAGACGTTCTCGGTTGACTTTTGGACAACAATATCAAATTGGCGAAATAATCGAGAATGAAGTCAAGCGTTATAAAAAAAGAATGGCGATGATAAAGAGAAGAATGAATACGAAAGAAAGCTAAACATAATCGAGAAATCCATCGCGCTGGACGAATAAATGTAGTTATAAGGAAAGAGATTAGTTTAAAGGAATAGTGGCGTTTTCTTGAAATACCGACACGAGGGAATCAACCTTTTGTCGGTATTTGTCGTTTTGTATTAGTAGATTTAAGGACTGAATAGCACTAAAATGGAAAGGTAAATCTTCTGAGAAGATGAAAATCCCTTTTCCTTCGTATCACAAAAGTCAGCCGCCCTTCCCACGATACGAGATGAAAAAAAGGAGAGCTTGATTATTATCATTATTGTATAAGGAGTATAGGCAATGAATGAAAATGGGCTGACCACATTTTTGTAGAGAAATTTCAAGAACACATTCGCAAAAGCGGACAGGACAAGTACACGAAGAAGTTGATGACCACAGCCTATCCCTTGCTTCTCCTTCATGCGCATCTCCAATCCAGGGAAGGGCTCCGGGCCATTGCGGCCGACACACTGAACGAGGATTTTCATGAGATTCTCGGGTTTACCTCTATCCATGCATCCCAAACACAATCAAGTCGATTTGACGGTTCTGGCTACGCTATTTACCAAACTGGCCCAACGGCTTCACCTTCGCCCGGTGTTTGTCGATGAGTTGGCTAGCCAGTAATGAATACTATCGTTTACCAAATGGACAGAGACGCTCTTTGATTCAGGACTTCGTTTTTTATAGGACCTGTAAAAATTTATACTTGACTTTTTGAGCCATATTTACTCTCTGTTTTTATGTAATGCTAGTGATGGCCTATAAATGATTTTCCAAATTATAGTTTACTGATTTTATTTTCTTGGATAAAATCTATGTATATTCTATTTAAATTCCAAAGGAGGAATAATTTGTGAAAGGAGAGAAGATCGTTATTACAGGATATGGAGTCAAAGTCCCGGGTGGATACAATGTAGACCACTTTGCCGATACTCTTTTAACAGGAAGTAGTGCTCTAGACCTTTACGCAGGAGAAGGAACGGAAGGAAAAAATATCGCATTCGGAGTTGTGCATGATAGATTAGAAGAAATACAGGATAAAAAATACAGAAGATACCCCAGGATCAGTCTTCTGGCTATGTCAGCCGCAAAAGAAGCGATCCAAATGGCAGGAAACATCCATTTAGATCAATATAAAACAGGAATTTTCCTCGGAACGGCTTTAGGGGGAACCCTGGGATACGATGAAATTGTCGTTCTTGCCCAGCAGAGTAATTTGAAAGTTATGCCTGTCAATGGATGTGGGATTGTTCATTATCATAGCTTAGCTTCTTCAATAGCAGAGTTTCTCGGGATAAATGGGGTTACGAGAACAGTGGCTACAGGGTGCGCAGCGAGCATCGATGCCATCCAGGATGCTATGATGTATTTGCGTGCTGGCGAGTTAGACGTCTGCATCGTGGGAGGGGCCGATGCGCCTATTTCTAAAACAGTGATATATGCCTTCGGAAAAATAAGATGTTTATCCCAAGACAAGGAATTGCATATGATGGGCGTTCCATTTTCAAAGAAGAGTGGAGGATTTGTCATCGCTGAAGGAGCAAGCGTATTAGTGCTTGAGAGAGAATCGAGCGCTCTAAAAAGGGACGCTGAGATTTTCGGTGTCATTAATGAGGTCAGCACATCAAACGATGGACAAGGAATATTTTTTTCAGACAGTGAAGGGAAACATTTGCTTCGTGATTTAGAAAGGGTGACTAAACACAGAAGGCCTACATATGTCAACAGCCAGGCACTCGGAATGAAAGAAAACGATAGGATTGAGGCTATCAATCATATGCAGTTGTTTGGTAAGGAGGTTCCCATTACTTCTATAAAAAGTATAACCGGTCATACGTTTGGAGCAAGTGCAGGAGCGCAAATGATTTCTTCTCTTATTGGAATGGAACGCAATTTCATTCCTGGCACGGTGAATGCGATTCGAGAGGATTATCCGGAACTGCCTATTGTATATGATACCATTCAAGCGGAAGTTGATAGTTTTGTTGTTACCTCTCATGGATACGGTGGAAATAATGCCACTATTTTTGTTTCGAAATACCAATTTTAAAAAATTCATATCTACTGGGGAAGACGAATGATTAAAACACATAAGTATAAGGAAAAATTATTGTATTTGATTATCGAAAAAATTCCAAGCATGATCGAAGCACATCTTCAAGATATGCTGCAGAAAATAGAAAACTTCCATATTGTTATTGGAGACATTGAAGCCTATAGAACGTCTTTATATTCAGTGTATACTACTGTTGCGGGAATATTATTTAAAGAGGATGAGGAGTATGCAGAAGCATTGCAACAACTGGAGAAAACGGGGTATGAAGTAGGGCTGTATTTTGGAGAAGTAAAAGAAATGAATAGAGAAATATTCCTCCAACTCACATATAGTATTCGAATCTACTCTTTTGATTATGTGTGTTCTTTAATTAATGCTCATCTCTCCGAGCCAGAAGAACGCTCTTTTCTCACCTCTAGGTTTTTTGAAATTCTAAATGCGAGATTCAACAGTTGTGTTAACGGCTTCCTTTTTGCAAAAGATAAGCAAATACATCATTTGCATAATCAAAAACTATCCATTATGGGGCAAATGGCAGCGGGAATGGCACATGAAATCAGGAATCCGCTTTGTAGTATTAAAGGTTTTCAACAGTTGATGAAACGAATGGTTCTTAATGATACGACAAATACAAATGATTTTTTGAATTATATTGATATTTGCATTAATGAAATTACAAAAGTTGAGGACCTAGTGTCCGATTTCCTTTTGTTAGCGCGTAAAGGAGACAGTAAAAAAAGTAACTGGGAAACAGTCAATATTAATCAAATTTTTCGAAAAGTGTACGATTTAGCTACATGCTTTGCATTGGAAAAGAGTGTTACTCTTCATTTATCTCTGCCATCAACTACTCTTTTCACCTATGGAATCTCTTCATATATTGAACAAATTATGCTTAACATTATCAAAAACAGTATCTCTGCACTAAATCCTGGCGGAATCTTGCTCATCAATTTGTATCCTTCGATAGATAGCAAAGAAGCTGTTTTAACTTTTGTTGATAATGGAATAGGGATTCCGGAAAGTCACATGAATAAAATTTTTGAGCCCTTTTTTACAACGAAAGAAGACGGAATAGGATTAGGTTTGTCCATATGTAAAAGGTTAGTTGAGGAAATGCAGGGAAATATTCTGATACAGTCAAAAGAAAAAGAAGGAACAACTGTCGAGATTCGTTTGCCCTTAGTTTCTCCTGCAGATCATTAATATCTTCAACTAACAATTCTCCCTTCTTTTATTCATCTTCTTCACCATTCTCTTCACCTACTTAATAAAGCAATCTTAATTTACATAATTTTCATTCGTATGTATTTTTTCACCAACTATACCGAAAAGCATCCTGCTCCGGATTGGAATAGGGTGCTGTGGGAAGTTTGTATAGAAAAAGCGGGGATTGTATATTCCCGGAAAAGACGACGATGATTGCAATATTTCCCGAAAGACAAAATCCCCGAATTCGGGGATTTTGTTATTGATGACCTTTCCACTCAGGATATTTATTCTTGCTGCTCACGATGCCATTGCTGTCCGGGGTGCCATTGTTGTCCGGGGTGCCACTGATG
This sequence comes from Aneurinibacillus sp. UBA3580, assembly GCF_002375825.1. Lineage (NCBI taxonomy): Bacteria > Bacillati > Bacillota > Bacilli > Caryophanales > Paenibacillaceae > Aneurinibacillus > Aneurinibacillus sp. UBA3580. The sequence goes on along the minus strand of NZ_DFMZ01000069.1, from coordinate 5,621 downwards.
TCCGGGATGCCACTGGTGTCCGGGGTGCCACTGATGTCCGGGATGCCACTGGTGTCCGGGATGCCACTGATGTCCGGGATGCCATTGCTGTCCGGGATGCCATTGCTGTCCAGGGTGCCATTGCTGTCCAGGGTGCCATTGCTGTCCATGATGCCATTGCTGCTGTCTATCTTCACTCATATTCTTCCCTCCAAGGTATTAGTCTATTTCCTGCATTTAGAATATGTGGTCTGAATGGAAAAGTGAAAAGAATAAGAGCCCAAAATATCCCGCATTTGTACCTGTTAAAAAACCTCTCGGATTTCCGAGAGGTTCGTGACTGTTCCCCTATACACTTGTTACCTACCAAGCTATGCAGAATAATAAGGGAATAGGACTGGTTTTATTGGGAAAATTTTAGAATTGTATCTAATTGGATCTGCGACTGTCCATAGTATCATTTTCCGTCCGTCTAATATTTTGTATTTCTAAATTAATCATACGCATTTGTTTGTAAATTTCCATCGTCTCAGAATGGGTAGTAGAAGGACGTTTTATTTTTTCGATCAACTCATCTTTTTGTTTTTGCAAAAAAACAATTCTTCCTAACAATGCCATCTCTTCATACCACCCTTCTCAATTTAATTTCTCATGTTTTTAAATGTATTTTATAGCAAAACAGCGTTTTTCAAAGTTGATTTGTAAGATTATATGACATTAATTTTCACTATTCATGTAAAATCTACAACACCTAAAAACGGGATTTGGTTGAATTCCGGTTCTTTTATCTATCACCCGCCTCCAGGGCAAAATAAAAAGCCGCCTACGGGCGAATTGTGCTGTTTTATATCTTTTTCTGTCATTAAATATAACTATATTGTAGAAAATGTCGAACGATTCTCGTTCAGCTACCCCTTCTATATGGTAAAATTATAAAAAATCCCTTGTAGTTACCTCGGATTTTACTCTCCTAGAATATCCCCCTACTTGGTGCCTTACAGGCACTATTTTTTTGCTTACTTTTCTTCTCTCTCTGGTTGATATCCGGGTTTAGTGTTCCGAATTTTTATGGTATATGCTCTTCCATATATCGCTGGCATTCGTATACCATGGACTATGTTACCTGCTCTCTCCAAACATCTCTCGAACTTCTGGATCATATTCATGATATGACGTCAGACCGCATACACCGAACTCGAATTGTGGCGTACGCTGCTTCAAAAAAAGACAGCAGAAAAAGCTTAGAGCTAAAAAAATTGACAAGCCTGCCTTAAGCATGATACGTTAATTTCAAGGTGGTTAAGATTTCAGAATAGTATTTATTTATCAAAAAATATAGATTTACGAGAGGAGATGATGAAGGTATGACGAGTCAAGCAATCAAGAGTACTCTCACAGATACTCTTGATAAAGTTTTGAGTAACGCCGTAAGCAGGGCCGGGGGCATACCCGGAGTGGTTGCAATGATAACTGACCGTGAAGGGAACATCTACGAGGGTGCAGCCGGGGTACGTGAGATCGGCAAGGAAACGCCGATGACCACCGACACAGTGTTTGCTCTTTTCTCGACTACTAAGGCCATCACCGGCACAGTATTGATGCAGCTGATCCAGGAAGGCAAAGTCAGACTTGACGATCCGGTCAGGAAGTATGTGCCTGAGATTTCTGAAATTAAGGTTCTCGAAGGGTTTGACGCAGATGGGCAACCCAAACTAAGAGAACCCAGAACCGACATTACCATCAACATGCTAATGCTCCACACTGCTGGCTTTGGTTACGAGTTCTTCAGTCATGAGGATCGAAAATATCGTGATGCAAAGGAAGTACCTTCCATACTCACCAGCACCTTTGACTCAGTTAAGAGTGTGCTGCTATTCGAGCCAGGTGAACGCTGGAACTATGGCGTCAACATTGACTGGGTTGGCAAGGTTGTCGAAGCTGTATGTGGTAAGCGACTAGGCGACGTGATGGCCGAGCGGATTTTTGCCCCCCTGGACATGAACGACATCGGATTCACACTAACTCCGTCGATGATGGAACGCCGCGCAACCATCCACCGTCGAACCCAGGACGGTAATATCACGCCGCTACCTGATCTCATGCTGCCACAATCTCCCGAAATGGACATGGGAGGACACGGTTTATATGCCAGCATTGGCGAATACATGAAGTTTATTCGGATGATCCTGAATGAGGGTGCAGGCGTACTCAACCCGGAAACGGTCGCGCAAATGTCTCAGAATGGGCTTGGGGCACTGAAGAGCGGCGGCTGGAGCTCGTCCGATCCATCGTTGGCTAATGACGGTGAGTTCTACCCTGGTGTGCAAAAGTCGTGGGCTTATACATTCCAGGTAAATGAGGATCCTATCCCCACAGGTCGGCCAGCAGGCCAATTGATGTGGGCGGGGTTGGCCAACCTGTTCTACTGGATCGACCGCCAGAACGGCATTGGTGGATTTTTTGCTTCCCAAGTCTTCCCATTCCAGGATGTGGCTTCGTATTTGGGCTTCATCGAGTTCGAGTCAGCAGTCTACAGTACATTGAAACAGTTAGGTCAAATTGACACTTAATCCAAGGATACGAGTTTGAATAAATGGGGGCTACGGTTGCTGACCGTGAGTTTTCTTATACTATCGGCTCTACGTCATAATGAGTTTTCTATTCGTGTGCACACTTTCTGAGTAGCCGTTCGTCGCAAAAAAGTGAATGTGTTCAACACCTTTCCGCATAGGAAATTTTTTTGTAACTTTGTCTCTTTCACTTCGTATAAGAAAGTGTACACGCTCTCTTTATCCTCCCCCTGTTGTAACCTACAGGGGTTTTTTTTTGTTTATTTATCAGAAGAATAGGCAATACTCAAAACAGTACCTTCACCTTTTTTCTCCTCTCCTTTACCCTTCTGCATTGCAGAGGGGATTTTTATTTTCGTTCAAACTGCTCCCAATGTTCTTCGAATCTTTTACTTCACGTATAGACTTCTTCACTATCAGCTTATCTCCTACCTGAAAGTCACGGTCACTCTTCCGAATTGTAAACCTCTTCCGTCCATCCAGCACCGCTTGAAAGTACGGTGAGTCTGTTTTTAGTTCGTGCGTTTTCCCTTCTCTCCTCATCCTCCCCCGGTTCATAAGCCGTTGCACAACTATACTGTTAAACCAAAATAGAATTAATATTAAACCAAAAAAGAATGACGAAAGCGCAAATAGGAGCGTTTATACTGCTATTTCTTGCTTTCTTTGTTGGCATACTATTTGCTTATGTTAAAAAGTGCTGACAGGTGCTCTCTTCACCTATCACCTTCTAATCATGGAAGCAAGACTCCACCATATATCCTCTTGCTTCCTTTTTTTTATTTTCCCTGCGCACCATTATGCCAGCCGCTTCATCACTTCGTATGAGCCGTTTGTCATCACTCGGTTATGGTACTGGCTCCGGAGTCTTGAGAAGTGGTTGTGAACTCATCCTCTAAATGGATATCCGTTGAAGTGAACGGGCAGATAGTACAGAAATTGAGCACAAAATAACCAGTCGTTGCTATATCCGACTGGTTGTTTGATTTAATACTTCTGTATAGTTAAGTTCAAAGTCCATCGTTTTTTACAGCTACTGTTTCTCTAAACTCGGCTTCTTTCCATCCTTTACAAACATCTACCCACTCTTTAGCAAATGAATATTGAAATAATTCATCACATGTCAATTCGATGGCAGAGTTTGTGCTTCCGCAGGCGGGGAAAAGGGTCTCAAAACGTTTCATCGAGATATCCAGATAGACGTCCATTTCGTTTTTCAATCCGAACGGGCAAACGCCACCTATGACATGTCCGGTTTGCTCCAGCACTTCGTCAGGCGTGAGCATACGTGCCTTGAAGCCAAATGTGTGACGAAATTTCTTGTTATCGATTTTGGCATCACCAGCAGCTACGATCAAGATGGCTTTGTCCCCTTCTCCCCTAAAGGATAGCGTCTTCGCAATTCGAGCAGGGATAACGCCAATTGTTTCAGCGGCCTGCTCAACCGTAGCACTCAATGTTTCAAACTCCATCACATCATTTTCACGATTCCACTGTTTAAAGTGGGCTTTTACACTTTCAAATGACATCTTATTCACCCTTCCCTTACCAATTATTACATAAAATGATAACACGCTTTAAGGTTCTGGTGCAAAAAACCTAAACTTACGGTAAGTAATCTATTAAAACAACTAAATTATATTTTATCATACATAACCTCTCTCATTTAAGATTTCAAGGACAAATCTCCAGGATTCGAGTCAATATCTTGGACACAAAAGCTCTTGCGCTAGGATATTTTATTGAAGTACATACGTTCGTATTTAAAAAGAGAAAAAGACTCCACTGCCGAATGAATATGTTTGTTATTGTGAAAAATTTTAATGTACTCAAATACGCTTTTCTTTGCTTCTTCTCTTGTTATGTGTTTCTTCTGGTAGATCAATTCTCGTTTAAGAGTGCCATGAAAGAACTCAATACAAATCCTGCTCAGTGATACGCATTTCTCTTAAAAACTGTTTCATATACCTTCCCCCATTCTTTAATCACTTCATTGGGGTCATCTTTTTTAATGTCCACTGGTAGCGGTGGCTCCTTCCTTTGTTTGGAACGTTCCATTTAACTTCTGTTCCCATTTATCTTTGTTCTTCCATCCCCGAACCATACCGTCTGGCACACCGAGCTCAGCAGCAATCTCTATTAAATCTTTCTGGCCATCACTCGCCTTCCAGATTTCAAACGCCTGATCTCGCTTCTTGCGCAGATGGTTGAGCTTATCCTGCAAGGTTCCGATTGAACCATGAACAAATAGAGAACATTCGTTTGTGTTTTTCGTTGAACATACCCCCGAGTTCCATGTAAAATGGAAACAGGATAGCAGCTTTCCCTTCCGTGGCCACGGTGTTCTGCTATCCTTCGTCGGGGGTACCCGACAGCTTATCAGGAGGGCGTTCGCAGCGTCCTCCTTTTGCTTTTCAGGCGCTATGCCACTTCATCGATGCGAGAAACGAGTATCGGCTCAATACCGGTTACTTCGTAGAATCGCTGCTTAATCACATCACAAAATACCGGGTCTAGCTCCAACGTCCGACATTCGCGGCCCATCTGTTCACACGTCATTAGCGTTGAACCACTGCCACCGAAGAAGTCGACAACAATATCCCCTTTCTTGCTGCTGTTGCCAATCGGAATCGCCAGTAAGTCTAACGGTTTCTGCGTCGGATGAACGTACTTCGTCACATTGCCACGCGACACTTCCCATACGGTTTCCGGTTTCGGAATCTCAACCGGTAGCCCGGCCTTCCACACCGTCGTTTGCTTTCGATCACCATACCAGGCTGGCGCTTTTCCTTTGATGTGCGCGTAAAACACCGGCTCGTGCTTATACCGGTACTGCGCCCAACCAAAGCTCGGTGCGTTCTTCACCCAGATACACTGTGAACGAGTCACAATTCTAGCGGCATTCATTGCGTTCTCAAACTCTCGCTGGTACGAAGACGGGTGAAAAATATAAATCGCCGCGTTCGGTTCCATGATCGCGGCGTAATTAGCAAATATGTAATTGAGAAATACGATAAAATCTTCATCGGGCATGTCGTCATTTAAAATAGAGTCCCGACCATCTGCCGCAAG
>NZ_DFMZ01000070.1:11426-13168 GCF_002375825.1 Aneurinibacillus sp. UBA3580 | reverse complement strand
AAAAAATATCTAAGGAAGAAAAAGGCATTCGCCTTGTTCTACATTAAAATCCTCTCCTCATTTCTTATCGCCAAGCATGTCATCGATTTGTTTAAACAGCCTCTGAATGGACTCGTCGTCAAATTTTTTCTCCTGTTTAAACGCATCCAACATCTCGGAAATCTCCCGTCCTGCCGCATCGTCATCCAAGTCCCCCGGTAAATCGGAAGGATCAAACCATATATACGGGTCCGAATTGCTGCCGCGCAGATATGTCTTTGTCCACTGCGCCGGGTACGTATAATCCTGTTCGCCGAAGACAACCGCCAATACATCATCCGTATCAAGCGGCAAGAGGTGATCGAATACCTCTTCAATACCACCTTCCATTAGATTAAGGTGATGCTGCGTATAGCGGACATAGTGCTCCCCCGTTGATGTATCTTTTACTAGCGCGTAACGCTCCCGCTCTTTCTCTTGCAAGAGCTGAACCTCTTCTATCCGTTTTTCCAATTCTTCGTGTGAGATGATTCGCATTTCTTTCAGAGATGTATTCATTACGTTTCCGTCCTTTCCTTCGTCTTCTTCCCTACGATATCATAGATAGTGGAAAGTTTGTTATTTCAACTATACTTTTTACAGGGAGGGCACGTATGAAAGCTGTACTTGTAGAAGAAAACACACACCGTCTATACATTGGAGAAGCGGAAGATCCCGTTATGGGCGACGACGAATTGCTCGTCAGCATAAAGGCGACCGCACTGAACCGGGCAGACCTTCTCCAGAAACGCGGACTTTATCCCCCGCCAAAAGGCGCATCCCACATTATGGGATTGGAGATGGCCGGCATTGTTGAGAATGTAGGAAAAAACGTAACGGGTTTTAAACCCGGCGATCGTGTCTGTGCTCTGCTTCCGGGCGGCGGCTATGCGGAGAAAGTAAGTATTCCGGCAGGCATGGCCATCCGGATTCCCGACCATTTTTCGTTTACGGAAGCAGCGGCCATTCCGGAAGTGTTCCTGACAGCCTATTTGAATTTATTTTGGCTCGGCGGATTGAAAGCCGGTCATACGGTACTGATTCATGCGGGAGCCAGCGGTGTAGGAACAGCCGCCATCCAGCTGGTACGGGAAGCGGGCGCTACCTCTATCATTACCGCCGGAAGCGAAAAAAAACGGCAGGCATGTCTGGACTTAGGTGCCAGTCTGGCCATCGATTATAAAGCCGGACCTTTCGAACCCGCAGTTAAAGAAGCAACCGATGGACAAGGCGTGAATATTATTCTCGACTTTATCGGAGCGCCTTACTGGGAGCAGAATCTTTCCTGCCTGGCCATGGACGGCAGGCTTGTCATTATCGGTACAATGGGCGGCAGCAAAGCCCCCGAACTCAATCTTGGCCAGCTTCTGCGGCGCCGTCTGCAGATCATCGGTACAGCGCTGCGCTCCCGTTCGGTAGAAGACAAGATTGCCTTAACGAGAGAATTCGTCGAATTTGCGATGCCTCGTTTCGCGGACGGACGTTTACGGCCGATTGTTGACTCCGTATGGGATCTGGAGCAAGTACAGGAAGCACATGAATACATGGAGAACAATAAAAATACAGGAAAAATTATCCTTCAGATACAAAAATAATTATATCCTCTGTTTTCTGTGAAAATTATGAGAAAAGAAGGAAGGGGAAGAGAAAATAAGATTCAGGGAAGAAAAAGGCGTTCGCCTTTTTCACCATTGAAATCACCCTCTCGTTCTCTTCTCTCTTTT
>NZ_DFMZ01000070.1:2853-11299 GCF_002375825.1 Aneurinibacillus sp. UBA3580 | reverse complement strand
AAAAGTCAGCCGCCCTTCCCTTCATTTTCATGGCAGGACTTGTGGCCGTTCAGCCATGATAGCTTCGTTAACGGAAAGGGAGATTGTATTTTTTTATATTTTACATATAATAATAAATCTAAAGACCTATATGTCATGAGTTAAGTCATATATTTTTTCAGATAATACCGTTTAATCCGGAAAATATATATACTATTATTGGTCTAAAGACCTTTAGATCATAAAATAAATAAATCATGGTGATAATTGTGTATCATACGAACAGAAGAAAAGAAGAACGCCAATTTTTAGAGATTCCTCTCTGCTCTGAAGTAACGATTGGTTCAATTAATAAGCAAGAGATTTCATGCGGTGTAATGAAAATTTGTATTAAAGATGTCTCGATTCACGGCTTACGCTTTATCTCCTCCCTTCGCTTCCCTGTAAACTCGAATCTTCTGCTTAAGTTCCAAACCCGAATTATGGATATGCTTATCACGCTAACCGGACAGATTATATGGCGAAGCTCCTCCCCGTTCAAACCGAGCACTTATGAATACGGGGTGCAACTGCTTCACGACGATTTTACCCGTTCATTATTCACAAAGTTATTTAATAATATGAGCGTCTGGCTCAAAAAAGTTCCATTTGTTCCAGGGTGTCGCTTCTGCAACACAGAAAGCTGTCCACTTTATTCCGTCAACAAACAAAAAGCGCAATGAAAAGACGCTCCGTTTAAGGGAACGAAGCGTCTTTTCCAATACTATTCTACGGTTTCTTTCTTGCGCTTATCACGCGGTATTTTACGTGCAACACCGGTTTTAATCGCTGCATCCACGACAGCATCCCGCACATTCTTCACAACCTTGTCATTGAAGACGCTTGGAATGATATACTGCTCGTTCAACTCTTCCTCTGTGATAATAGAGGCGATGGCTTGCGCCGCCGCGACTTTCATCTCTTCATTGATATCTGTAGCCCGGCAATCAAACGCCCCGCGGAAAATGCCCGGGAAGCAAAGCACATTATTAATCTGGTTCGGATAATCAGAACGCCCGGTTGCAAGCACCCGCACAATGCCAGCCGCTTCTTCCGGATCGATTTCCGGCTGTGGATTAGCCATAGCGAATACAATCGGATCCTTTGCCATTGTTTGCACCATTTCTTTAGACAGGATGTTACCGCGCGATACGCCGATGAAGACATCAGCGCCCACCAGCGCATCCGCTAATTGTCCCTGCACATCGTCCGGATTCGTGATGTTCGAAATTTCTTCCCACACCGGATTCTCGTACGTAACGGAGCGGGACAGAATACCGTCGCGATCCACCCCGATGACCTGCTTGGCGCCTGCGCTCAACAGAATCTTTGTGCAGGCGACACCCGCCGCGCCCATGCCGGTCACAACAATCTTACAATCTTCAATCTTTTTGTCGACGATTTTTAACGCATTCAGCAAGCCGGACAGGATGACGACCGCTGTTCCGTGCTGATCATCATGGAATACCGGAATATCCAGACGTTCACGTAGCGCCTTCTCAATTTCAAAGCAGCGCGGTGCAGAAATATCCTCCAGGTTGATGCCGCCGAATGCCGGCGCCATGCGTACAATTGTTTCAATAATTTCATCTGTATCTTTCGTATCCAGACAAATCGGGAATCCGTCCACCTGCGCCAGTTGCTTAAACAGCATTGCTTTCCCTTCCATTACCGGCATTGCAGCATATGGCCCGACGTCACCAAGCCCTAACACCGCCGTTCCGTCGCTCACGATAGCGACTGTATTCCGTTTAATGGTAAGCTTGTACGCTTTATACGGATCCTGAGCAATCGCTTCGCATACGTTTGCCACGCCCGGCGTGTAAACACGGGATAAGTCCTCCCGGTTCTGAATTGGGCGCTTCGCCCGTACCTCGATTTTCCCGCCGATATGGCTCAAGAATGTCCGGTCCGATACTGTAATAATCTCTACACCCGGCAGTGCTTCAATGTTCTTAATGACTTCCTCGATTTGCGGTCTGCTTTTTGTGTTAATTGTATAGTCACGCACCGTAGCTTCATTTGACGACTGTACAACGTCCATCGCCACGATATCCCCGTTCGCTTTGCCAACTGCAGTCGCGATATCCACAAAATTTACTTTGCGCACATCCAATTGCAAGCGCAAAATAATACTGGTTCCTAATAATGTAAACGGCTTCATGTTCTCCTCCTTTTTCCAAAAACCCAAAAATACATGATCCATGATCATAGTAATACAACTGTTTATTTTAACTGTAACAGCAGGAAAAAGGAAAGTCCCTATAGCACTTTTGAAAATATTAGCATGGAAAAAATGTTATAAACACACAGCCAGGTTTTTATAATGCCTCTTTCACCTTATATCTCCATTATCATTAAGTGGATTCATGCCCGCTTCTTCAGCTTTATCGGTTAGAGAATGAAGGCTATCGACGATGGAGGTTAGACGAACAAGGTGCTGCTGTACCTGGCCGGGCGATTGCGCTGTCTCCTTCAAGCTTGTTGCACATTCCACCAGCTGATCCGCAAGCCGATGTGCCAATGTAATATCAAACTGTCGATCCATATTTTCACCTCACGATACGTTTCTTCTCTTTAGTATGGAAGAAAAATGCGAAAGCATACTCAAAGCGTTTTTGTCTTTACTCGTTTAACTTCATAAATCAAAATGGTATAATGGGATGCAATGAGACAAGCATACTCATTTAGTTTCCGTGTATAGATAGGCAGGAAAGGAGTTAAGGATTCATGAAAGAAATGAATGCACAACAAATTATCGAATTTATCCAAAAAAGTGAGAAGAAAACACCGGTTAAAGTACATATTAAAGGAGATATCGAAGGCATTGATTTTGGTGCCAATACAAAATCCTTTATCACTGGCAATGTAGGTGTTGTGTTTGGCGACTGGAAAGAAGTCCAGCCGGTGCTTGAAGCCAACCAGGCGAAAATCGAAGACTATGTGGTGGAAAATGACCGCCGCAACTCTGCGATTCCGCTGCTCGACATGAAAAATATCCAGGCTCGCATCGAGCCGGGCGCCATCATTCGCGACCAGGTAGAGATCGGAAACAACGCGGTTATCATGATGGGCGCTATGATTAACATTGGGGCAGTTATCGGCGAAGGCACAATGATTGACATGAACGTTGTAGTAGGTGGCCGCGGTACCATCGGTAAGAACTGCCATATCGGCGCCGGTGCCGTTATCGCAGGCGTTATCGAACCGCCGTCTGCTAAGCCAGTTGTTATTGAAGACGACGTTGTGGTTGGTGCAAATGCGGTCATTCTCGAAGGTGTACGCGTAGGACAGGGCTCCGTCGTTGCCGCAGGTGCGGTCGTTATCGATGATGTACCGCCGAACAGCGTAGTGGCAGGTACACCGGCGCGCGTAATTAAAACGATCGACGAAAAAACAAAATCTAAGACGGAAATTAAACAGGAACTCCGTCAACTGTAATCGACGCGGAAAGCTGGCGCTCGGCCTGGACAAGCAAGGGCCGGACGCCGGTTTTTCTTTTTCATGAATGAAGAGGTGATACATTTATGGGCGTGGACGCACTGCCATTTATTAAAATTCGCCGGGAACTGCACAAGATTCCGGAACCGGGCTTTAAAGAGTTTAAAACACAGCGTTTCCTGCTGGATTATCTGAACGGTTTACCGCAGGAGCGGATGGAAATCAAGACGTGGCGTACCGGCATCCTGGTAAAAGTCAGGGGTTCCAACCCGAGCAAGCGCCTGGGCTACCGGGCTGATATGGACGGTCTGCCCATCACAGAAGAAACTTCCTGTGAATTCCGTTCCACTCACCCCGGGTTTATGCACGCCTGCGGCCATGATATGCACATGGCAATCGCGCTTGGCGTTCTGACGCACTTTGTGGAAAACCAGGTCAAAGACGACTTGATTTTCATTTTCCAACCTGCGGAGGAAGGTCCGGGGGGCGCGCAGCCGATGCTTGCAAGCAAGGAGTTTCAGGATTTTCAGCCGGATGCGATATTCGCTCTGCACATCGCACCGGAGTATCCGGTGGGTACGGTTGCGCTCAAACCGGGAATTCTGTTCGCCAATACGTCGGAGCTATTTATTGACCTAAAGGGCAAAGGCGGACATGCCGCATTCCCGCATACCGCGAACGACATGGTTATCGCAGCGGCCCATCTGGCGACACAACTGCAAAGCATTGTCTCCCGCAACATCGATCCGCTTGATTCCGCCGTCGTTACCATCGGCAAAATCGAAGGCGGCACCAAACAGAATATTATCGCCGAGAAAGCGCGGTTAGAAGGCACCATCCGTACGCTTTCGATGGAATCAATGCAGAAGGTCAAGTCACGCATCGAAGCGCTGGTGCGCGGTACAGAAGCCGGATTCGAATGCAGTGCCGCCATCGACTATGGGGCTAATTACTGCCAGGTATACAACGATGAAACGCTGACCCGCGAGTTTATGGACTGGGTACAGGAGAGCGGCGTAGCCAACCTGATTGAGTGCAAAACAGCGATGACCGGTGAAGATTTTGGCTACTTTCTCGCAGAAATCCCGGGCTTCCTCTTCTGGCTCGGTGTCAATACGCCGTACGGGCTGCACCATGCGAGAATCGAACCGGATGAAGACGCCATCGAGGTGGCCATCCGGGTGCTCACACAATATTTTACATTTAAGGCCTCCTAAAAAAGGCCGGTTGCGATTCACTCGCGCCGGCCTCTTTTCATATTTTCATTCTGCTTCAACCGGTGATTTATACTGATTTCGCAGACAGAATTTCAGTATTTTTCCCGATGCGTTACGGGGGATTGCCTCCAAAATATACATCCGGAAATAACCATACCTTCCCTTCTTACATCCCCAGATTTTTGGCAATGATCACTTTCATAATCTCGTTTGTGCCCGCATAAATGGCGGCCACCGGAATGTCACGGTAGCGGCGGGCGATCGGGTATTCTTCCATATAACCATAGCCGCCATGCAATTGCATGCACTGGTTGGCAACACGCCGCGCCATCTCCGTCGTCCACCATTTGGCCATCGACACCTGGGTTACGACATCTTTACCCTGCATGTGGTTAACAATGAGATCGTCTACGAACGTGCGGCCCACCTCGATTTCCGTCGCCATCTCCGCAATCGTGAATTGGATGTGCTGAAGCTTTGATAGCGGTTTGCCGAACGCTTCCCGTTCTTTCACATACTGTAGCGTCATCCGAAGCATCTCTTCGGCGGCGGTTTGTGCGCAGATTGCGACCACAAGCCGCTCCTGCTGCAGCTTTTCCATCAGATAGATAAACCCTTTCCCCTCCTCACCAAGCAGGTTAGCTACAGGTACACGCGCATCTTCGAAAATCAGTTCCGCCGTGTCCTGACTGTGCAGCCCCACTTTATCAAGCTTGCGTCCGCGTGAGAAGCCCGGGGTGTTCCGCTCGACCAAGAGCAGGCTTACCCCTTTGTGCGGCGGATTGGCTTTCGGATCAGTCTTGCATGCAACCAGAATCAAATCTGACTGGATGCCGTTCGTAATAAATGTTTTTTGGCCGTTCAAAATGTAGTAATCCCCGTCTCTAATCGCTGTGGTACGAATGCCTGCCAGGTCTGAACCTGCACCAGGCTCCGTCATTGCAATCGCGGTAATCACGTCCCCGGCCACGCAAGGCGGCAGATATTTTGCTTTCTGCTCTTCCGTTCCGTAGGAGACAATGTACGGTGTCACAATGTCATTGTGCAGGCCGATGCCCACCAGCCCGGAACCGATGCGTTCCAGCTCTTCATTGATAATGACAGAGAAGCCGAAATCGACGCCCAGGCCGCCGTATGCTTCATCTACCCACGGACATAAAAATCCGTTGTCGCCCATCTTCTTCCAGAACTCACGTGGAATGATTCGATCCTGTTCCCATTGGTCGAAATACGGAGCCGCTTCTTTCTCCAGAAACTTGCGGAGCGAATCCCGAAACATCAAGTGCTCCTCGGAAAAATATGCCCGCGCCGGATTGCGTGATGTCAGCGTAGTAGTTCCCACGAAATCTCCTCCCTCATTAACTTTTCGTTCGCTGCCCTGCCAGAAACGGTCGCACAGTTCGCGCTTCAGAATTTTTCAGCATGAGCAGCGCCATCCAATCGCTTTTCTGTACATGGAGCCCGCATCCCGCTCTCCTTACAACTACTTCATGTTTTTGAAAATTCCTTCTTATTTATTCAAAAATTTTCCATCCATCCTCCTGTTCCTTATTTTTTCATACAGTTTTCAGAGAAAATGCTTATAGTAAAGTTAAGGATTACTGGCAAAAAGGGGGGCTACGCAATGCGCATCCTGCTCGCGGAAGATGATCGAAAATTAGGAAACTTAATTGCGCATATGCTGAAAAAAGAAAGATACGCTGTGGACTGGACAATGAATGGAATGGAGGCATACGAACGTTCGGAAGCGGAACTGTACGATTTGCTAATTTTAGATTGGATGATGCCCGGGAAAGACGGAATTTCTGTTTGCCGCGATCTACGACAGGAAGGCTATCAGGGAGCAATTTTGCTTCTGACCGCACGGGATTCAGTAGATGATCGGGTATGCGGGCTTGACGCGGGAGCAGACGATTATCTGGTGAAACCGTTCGATTTCGCTGAACTGTTCGCACGCATTCGCTCGCTGCTGCGCCGCAGGCAACTTCCGCTTGCGGAAGAAGTCATTCCTATTCGCGATCTACTGCTGAATTGTAATCAGAGAAGTGTACAGCGAAATGGAGAAGACATTCAGCTTACCCCGCGTGAATTCCAACTACTTGAACTACTTGCACGCAATCGCGGGCACATCGTGCCGCGCGATACCATCCTCGACCGTGTCTGGGGGTACGATGCGGAAGTAAGCAGCAACACGCTGGACGCTTTCGTGCGCCTGCTGCGCAAAAAGATTGATCGCCCCGGGGAAAGTACGCTAATTCGCAACGTACGTGGCATCGGCTATAAGCTAGAGGTGTAGTATGTTAAAAAAAACTCATACCCGCCTAACGATATTATTTACTGGCTTAATGGTACTGTTTCTATCAGCGTTTGCGGTGATTAGTTATTTCTCATTTTCATTCATTTTGTACCGCGACAGTAAATATCAGACGCTCGAGCTGGCCGAACAGGAAGCGCAGGAGCACAGGCACAGTTTTGAGCACGATTTTAAAAAGAAAGAGCACATCGATTACAATCCACAAGATTCTTCCTTTTATTATATTGTTCGCCGTGATGGACAAGTCATCGGTGGGGATGAGAGCTTTCCGACCCTTCGTGTCCCCATCATGGAACGTCTGGTCGACTGGCATCCAGGGCCGGATGAGGTTCGAATCGAAGAATTCAAGCTTGAAGGCGACAAGAAAATTTATATGGTTATCGCCGGACGTGCTGTCTACAAGAATGGAGACATTATAGGGGCTATCTATGCAGGCAAAGACATTACCCAGCAGCGGATGACACTTAACCGGCTCACCACCGTATTGGGCATTATAGCCGCCCTCTTTGCCATTGTCTCTTCCGCTCTGGGCTATTATATGGCGGGCCACGCTATGCGCCCGATTGCCCGCTCGTTTGCAAGACAGCGTGAGTTCGTAGCGGATGCATCCCATGAACTTCGCACTCCACTCAGCATTCTCCACTCCTCCCTTGAGGTGTTGGACAGCGAGGAAAGGGAGCACCTCTCTCCCTTCTCGCAGCAAATTATGGACGATATGAAGGACGAAGTGGCACGGATGCGCTCGCTAGCCGAAAATTTGCTGACGCTGGCGCGCGCGGACTCCGGTGCACTGGAAGTGACGAAGGAGACGTTTGATCTGTGTCCCATAGCGGAAAAGCTGGTCCGCTCGTTCCAACCGCTACTCTCCGAACGGGGGCAAACATTGGAACTCAATACGCCCGAAAAATTTGTGATGTATGCCGATAAGGAACGGATTACACAACTTCTCTGTATCCTATTGGACAATGCCAGGAAATACACCCCGCAAGGCGGACAAATCACCCTTCGTCTTTATGAAACCAGAAAAGGAAAAGAGCGCATGCTATGCATCGACGTACAGGATACGGGAATCGGGATTCCACCTGAAGAACAGGCTCGCATTTTTGATCGATTCTACCGCGTAGATAAGGTTCGTTCGCGGGAGTTGGGAAGCACCGGTCTCGGACTTTCGATCGCCAGTTGGATTGTCCGTGTCCACCAGGGTGTTATCCGGGTACAAAGCGAGCCTGGAAACGGAAGCACATTTACCGTGCAATTCCCAGCAAAATACGCAGGGCAAGCACGCAAGCGGTTATAGCGGCAGTTCCGCTATATACAATCTGCATCCACAAGGCGTTCGTATCTGTTCCCAATATGACGCCGTGAGTTAACGCCAGCGCATAGGCCAGAAACGCGCCATAATGAATGAGACGCCATGCCCTTCTCCCGATTTTCTTCTGCAAATCGGAAGAGAGGA
>NZ_DFMZ01000070.1:0-2749 GCF_002375825.1 Aneurinibacillus sp. UBA3580 | reverse complement strand
TCGGAAGAGAGGATGAGTAAAAAGAATAAGTAAAAAGAAAGAATGCCTGCCGCTTCCTTTACACTTTCATGGTCAGAAAGGAACGGAACCGCGATCTCCCAGGCTGTATATGTGACGTAGTCGTCAAATAACAAAACACATCCGTGTAAAAGAGCAAACATAAGGCCAAACCAGCTTGCCGCATTATGAATCGCGGCAAGCGCGGGACGGAGAGGAAGCGGCAGGATACGCATACTTTGCAAAATGCCTGTCATAACGGCTGTAAAAAGCAGTCCATACGCCACCAGACCTGCTGCCCGTGTAAGATGCCAGACAGAAAGGATAGGGGCAAGGTATTCAAATACACTCGACATGCTGCTTCACCTCGTACGCAACACAATAGTTTTCTATATTTCGGTTTGCTTCTATGGAACCATCGTTCTTTACTAGCACATAGGCCGCCTCTGGCTTTCGCTGCCGCAACCAGGGAGGTCCTTGCTCCGTCCCTAAAATCAACAGGCATTTCGCATAGACTTCTGCTGCCGTCAAATCGGGAAGCAATACCGTCGCCTGCCAGATGTCAGAAGAAGCGGACTTCTGTGTCCGCGGATCTATAATATGGTGCGAAACACTTCCGTTCGGCTGCCGCCAGCGCCGTTTCTCCCAACTGCTTGTAGCAATGCCTACAGTCCCGGCATGAAGCGTAAGGCGGGCTACCTCTCTTTTCTCGTCTCTCGGTTCTAGAATCTGAATCTGCCATGGAAGACCTGTCGCTTCGTCACTCCAGGCCACAATATCCCCTCCCGCGTTTAATAGCCCTTCCCTTCTCCCTTCCTTCTGCAACCAGTCCACCATCTTCTGTACACCCCATCCTTTTGCGATGCCTCCAAGATCAATCCAGTTCCCTGCGTCAATCGTGATTGGTGTATAGGCCTTCCCATTTTTAAAACAATAAATCTGTTTGTGTTGAGCAGCCTGATTGGATCGATATAATAACGAGTTTTCGTTACCTGCCGGAAATTTATCACGCATACGTTCAAAACTTTCGGCATATCCCAATGAAGAAAGCTGCTTACCGAGATAGTGACAGAAGAGGCCATCCGTCTCCCGGTAATATACTTCCGCTTCCCGCATAAGATGATAGATAAGCGCAGAGACGATATGAAGCGGGGCATCTGATTGGTTGATGCGCGTGATTTCGCTGTTTGGAAGGAATCGACTCGCTTTTTGTTCCACATACGCCATCCAGGCCTCTACTTCCCGATGTGAAGCATTTGAAAGCCCCAGCGTGGAACACATCGTATTCATCGCCCGAAATGTATGCATATTCTTATGAGGCATGAGATTTCGCCGTCCTTATCTCGCTACCCGGTCCTGCCATGCTTCCCTTAGAGACCGATTTTACACCCACTCCCTGATAAATATGTGCCTGTTCTCTATCTCCGTGTTCAAGTTCCTTATGATGCTCCCATTCTTCATCATCACTATCATCTTCGTCATGGTCATGCTCTTCGTCGTAGCCTTCATCTTTTACAAATCGCTGATACTCTCTTTGTTCATTGCTTTTTCTCGCTTCATAGTCCTTCCATTCCATACGTATCTCATCCATAAGATTTTTTTCTGCATCCGCATCCATTTGTATAGCTTGCGATTGCTGTGCAGCAGACTTTGCCTGTTGTGTCCTCCCCTCCTGTTGTATAGGAGCAGCTAGTTCGGCAGGTACTCCCTGTGCCTCCTGCTTCCTTGCATCCGCTTCCTTCGTAACCTCGACCAATCCGACAAAAGCGGCCACACTCGACAAACCGACCGCCCATTTTACCCATGCTTGCTTTTTCATCTATTTTCCTCCCTAGTGCGGTAATTGCTTTTACTATATCCTCCATATCTGAAAATAGCATGAAAAAACACTCTTCTTTTCTTTCTTCATTTTAGTATCAGGTACTAACACTTTATGTTATAATGAATGCTGATTGACAGTATCCGTAAAGCAGGTGACATTGAACATGCAATATCATGATTTCAAAGACATCATCCTGAACCGGCGGAGCGTACGAAAGTTTATCGAACAGCCGGTTAGTATTGAAGACGTGAAAGAACTCATCGACTGCGCGCGCTATGCGCCCAGCGATACAAACTCGCAGACATGGGAATTCATCGCGATTTTGAATACAGAAAAGATTAAAGAAATCTCCGACATGACATGGGAAGAACTGCACAAAATCGCCGATGAGGCAAAAAAACGCGGGCTTGAGAAGGAAGCCCGCCTGCTGGCGCGTTCCTTCGGTCCGTATGCGACCGCATTTACCGGTGCACCGGCGCTCATCGTCTGCCTGGCCACGCCGTATACGTCGAAGTTCCGCGAAAAAATCTTCGATCCGATTATGATCAGCGAGCCGTCGTTCTGGGACGAAGAAGGCATTAAAAGCAGTTGCCTCGCAATCCAGAATCTAATGCTGGCCGCCCATGCAAAGGGACTCGCGACATGCGCCATGACCGGACCGGTCCTGCTCGCTCAGCATCGGATGCGGGAATATCTGCAAATCCCGGCGGAAAAGCAAATCAACATGGTTATTGCGCTCGGCCATCCTGCCGAAGTACCGGCACGGCTGCCGCGCAAACCGGTGGAAGACATCCTGCAAATTATCGAATAGAGTGAAAATGAGAAAAACTCGCGGGCGTTGCCGGTCTTTGTCTCCCTCCGCGTCACACGCTCCACAAGGAAAAATGCACGTTTGGCACACGCCCCGCGAGTTTTTTCTCGCTTACAATA
>NZ_DFMZ01000071.1:0-10772 GCF_002375825.1 Aneurinibacillus sp. UBA3580 | reverse complement strand
AGAATGAGGAGAGGATTTTCATGTAGAAAAAGGCGAACGCCTTTTTCTTCCCCGGCTCTCATTTCCCCTTTCTCTCCTTCTTTTCTCATGATTTTCACAGAAAATAAAAGAAAGAAGCTCCGTTTTCCGAAGCCCTCTTTCCATATTATCGCTATGCAAGCTCAGCTTCAGCTACACATACCTGGTTACGTCCGGCGCGTTTGGCCTGGTATAGCGCTTCATCCGCTCGCTGGAACAATTGTTGAACATCTAAAATCCCATTTTCTTTTGTCCATGTCGCAACCCCGCCCGAAATGGTCACGGTTGGCCGCGTGATGCGCATAATATTCAACCGGAGACGCTCTGCTACCTGATGGGCAATTTCTTTCTGCACCTTTGGAAGATAGACAGCCATCTCTTCGCCTCCCCAACGGGCGGCAATATCGGAGGTACGAATGGATGCCGTTAGTTGATCTGCTACCTGAACAAGAATCTCGTCCCCTATCTGATGGCCGTACGTATCATTAATATTTTTGAAATGATCTACATCGATTAAAATGAGCGAGCCGCAAACATCCCGGCTCTGAGAAAACCGAATGCTGTCATACAGATACTTCCGGTTATACAGCCCCGTCAGATTGTCCGTAACCACCATACGTTCTACTTCGGCATGCAGTGAAGCATTGGTAATCGCTACTTTTACATGGCGAGTCAGCATCTCCAGACGCTTAAAGTCATCAAACGTATACCGATTCGGCTTGGAATCCATAAGCATGATGGCACCTGTCACTTCTTCCTTCTCCATAAACGGCACTGCCATTAGTGATTTATACGAAAAAGAGGGAAGTACGACTTCCGTCTCGGTAGCGTCCGCCAGCAGAAGTGACTCTTTCTTAACGAACAAATCATGCAGTTTACCCGTTTTAGGTATCGGCAGCACAAACTCCTTCGTTTCCTTTTGGGTGGAGGCGCGCATCACAAATGCATTCTCGTCATCAGACCAGGAAAAAATACAGCAATGCTCCGTCCGGAATGTTTCGGTCAACTTGCGAGTAATAAACGCCAACAAATCATGCAGCTTAATATTTTTGTTCAACTGCCGCGTCATCTCATCAATGAGCAGCAACTCTTTAATCAGACGACGGGATTGTTCATATAACTGCGCATTCTCGAACGCATTGCCTGCTGTATCGGCCAGCATCGTAATACATTCCACCTCACGGGACGGCAGCGAAATCGGTTTATCGCTGTATAGCTCAAGTACACCATATACGCCCTGCTTGCCGCGAAGCGGCGCGGCCAACGTTAAACTGCGGGTTCCTTCTGAACGCACCATAACCGTACGGGCTTCCATAAATGCCTGAGCACTCACATTGTTACCGTCGCTCGAAAAGGAAAACTGCTTGACTGGAAGCGTGGTAGAGAAAGAGTCATGTGACAGCCACAAATCTACCTCCATCTCCGGATAGAGCTTTTTGGTATTCTCAATAACAGCTCCCAGTACATCATCTACGTTGATGGAAGAATGAAACTTCTTTGTAATTTCAAAAAGCATCGCCTGCTTCTGCTCGTCGCGCTGTGCACGCATGTAGATGATAGAATTATAGACAACCAGACTTAAATCTTTGGTGAACCGGTATATAAAGTTTTGCTCCTGGGAAGTGAACGGATGGCTCGCATTGCGTAAGGCCGCCAGAAATCCGATAATTTTGTCTTTATAACGAAACGGAGAGATGAGACACCTTTCTTTAAAATCTTTTTCAAGCCCTAACAACTCTCGAATATTCGTATTTTCATTATGCAAAACTCTGCGTTCCGAGGAGAAATTCGAGACGATGTTCTCATATACCTTTCTGGGACTATGAAGAACTTCCGACTGCCACTGCAGCAATTTTCGATCACTGGAAGACCAGCGTGGAAGCCTGCCATCCTGTTCCTCATCGAAAACGACCGCCACACAATCAGTAAGCGTCATATTGGAAGCTACATGTTGGACAATCGTCTGCATCACGCTATCCAAATACATATCTTGATTGACTGTCTGAATACATGAAGCTATTTCTCCCGTGATATACTGCTCCTGCGTCAGGCGGAATACACCAGAAAATCCTTGCAAAAAAGTAATCGCATGCTTCTCTTCAACCGAAAGAGGGAGAACCATTCCTATGTATCCCGGAAACCAGACATTTCTCAGAACAGGAAAACACACCGTTCGACTGCCTGTTTCCTCATGGACCTGACTCCATTCTTCCTCGCCTTGAAGCGGGTAAGAAGATTGCATGCCAAATACAGGGCTTCCGAATTTTTTGGAAGCGAGCACACGTCCGGATTGATCAGATACAAACAGCCATCCCCTTTCTATCAAAAAGGAAGGAAACGAGATAAACCGGAGACTTTTTTGAAATACATTCGCCAACTGAGCCGAATACAAATCGCGAAATACGATCTCTTCCGGTTTCTGGTTGATCATATGATTGTTCACAACTCCGCCTTCTTTCTCTCTTTACCGCTCTCTTACTCTTCGTCCAGATGGGTCCCGTCATTAACCGTATGAACCATCCATGTTTCGTTATCATATTGAATGTGATTAAGTGAAGTATTGACCAACTTCGTTTTTCCCGTACCGTGCAGCCCCTCGCTCATATGATGAAGCATGGCGTTAATTAACCCGCCATGACTAACCACCAGAATATGCTCAGCGTCACTTTCCTGCAAAATATTAGTCAGGCAAGCGATGCCGCGCTGCTGCATTGCCGGAAACGTCTCTACATTGTATTTGCTCTCGGTATCCGTCCACGGATCAAAGTCAGGAAATTGTTCGCGAATCGTGCGATAATCTTTACCTTCCAAATCACCATAGTTTCGCTCCCTGAGTTCCGTATGACAACAGACGGAAAGTCCGAGCAACTCCGCCACAGCGGATGCCGTATAGAAAGCACGCTGCAAATCGCTGGAGCACACCTGTGTAATCGGAAAATTCTTTAGACGTGCGGCCAGTCTCCTTGCCTGCTCCCTCCCCCGTTCGTTCAACGGAATATCGCTATGTCCCTGAATCAAACGTTGTGCATTCCAATCCGTTTCTCCATGACGTACCAGATACACATGCTTTGTAGTAATAATAGAAGACTCCACCCTTCCCTACTTTAACATCTACTACTATAATTATACGAAATATCAAACAATGTTTCACGCATTATTTCTATAGTTTTCCATTAATCATCTTACTTTCATTTTTTTGTAACGAAAAGAAGGCCTGATACGCTTTGTTCAGGCCTTCTCTTCTCTATCTGGCTTATTTCTTATTATGCATCATATCGAATACTTGCTGTACGTCTTTGTCTCCACGTCCGGACAGATTTACAATAATGGATTGATCCGCAGATAAAGTTGGAGCCAACTTCATGGCATAGGCTACGGCATGGGAACTCTCGATTGCCGGGATGATCCCTTCTGTTCGCGACAACGCATGGAACGCCTCCAGCGCTTCCTCATCATCAATAGCCACATATTCGGCGCGGCCGATCGCTTTGTAGTAGCTGTGCTCAGGTCCGACCCCCGGATAGTCCAGGCCGGCAGCAACCGAATGGGTAGAGGCCGGCTCTCCGTCTTCGTCTTTCATCATGTAACATTTGAAGCCATGAATAATACCGGGCTCTCCTGCCGTAAGCGGCGCTGCGTGCTGTCCTGTAGCGAGTCCTCTGCCGCCCGGCTCCACACCGATAATGCCCACTTCCTTATCATCAAAAAACGGCGCAAACAAACCAATGGCGTTACTTCCCCCGCCAACGCAGGCGACAATATAGTCCGGCAGCCGCCCTTCTTTTTCCAGATGCTGAGCGCGTGCTTCACGACCGATAACGGATTGGAAATGGCGTACAATCGTTGGATACGGATGCGGCCCAACCGCCGAGCCAAGCAGATAGAATGTATTTTCGTAGTTCTCAGCGTAATCCATCAGCGCAGCGTCCACCGCTTCCTTCAACGTGCGTGCACCGTCTTTCACCGCCACGACTTTCGCGCCGAGAAGTTCCATCCGAAATACGTTCAGCGCCTGCCGGCGGGTATCTTCTTCCCCCATATAAATCACGCACTCCATGCCAAACATCGCACATGCCGTGGCGGTTGCTACACCGTGCTGACCTGCACCTGTCTCGGCAATGACACGTTTTGCCCCCATCCGTTTAGCAAGCAGCACCTGTCCCATTACGTTATTGATTTTATGGGCACCCGTATGGTTCAAATCTTCACGCTTTAAATAAATCTTCGCTCCGCCCAACTTCTCGGTCAGACGCTGCGCGAAATAAAGGGGATTGGGGCGTCCCACATATTCCTTCAGATAGTATTCCAGCTCTTCGTTAAACTCAGACTCGTCTTTGTATTGTTCAAACGCCTTCTCCAGGTGGTCAAGGGCCGCCTGCAGCGGCTCCGGTACGAAGCTTCCGCCGAATTCTCCGAAATATCCTTTTTTTGTTTCCACTTTGCTCATCATTCTCTGGCTCCTCTCGACTTCGCTTTTTTTATTTTCTGTCACACCTGCTTTGTTTGATATTGTACTATATCTATATCTGTTTTTCATCCGTTTCTTTTTAGAATTTTCTATTTTATTTCTTTAAGAAAGAAGGCATACATGTCGTTGAATACAGAAAGATTTTTCACCCATCGTGCAGGCATCGCAACGGTCGCAGTATTTGTTTGTTTTCTATGGGGAAGCGCATTTCCCTTTATTAAGCTAAGCTACGAATTACTCGATATCAGACAGAATGAATTTTTTGAGCAGATACTGTTTGCAGGCTACCGATTTTTCCTCGCCTCGCTGATGTTGGCAGCCTTTCTAATCATAAAAGAACGTCGGTTTGTGCTTGTAAAAGGCTCGCTTCCAGCGGTTATGCAAGTTGGCTTTTTTCAGACGACGCTGCAATATGTACTGTTTTATATTGGGCTAAGCTACAGCACAGGCATCCAAGGCTCCATTATCGCCGGATCCGGCACATTTTTTTCGGTTATTCTTGCCCATTACATGTACAGCAATGACCGGATGAATCGGCGTCGCCTGGTTGGTCTTTTGCTAGGGTTTACCGGTGTACTGCTTGCAAGCAGCACAAAAGGCACACTGCGCCTCTCTATCGGTCTCGGAGAATTGGCACTGCTTGTCTCCGCTTTTTCAAATTCGCTCGGTGGCATTCTTGCCAAAAACCACGCAGTTGCTACGGGCACTGTCTACCTTACTTCTTATCAGATGATGCTTGGATCTGTTGTTCTGCTTCTGCTGGGGGCAAGCGGAGCCGGATGGCAACCGTTCCATTTTAACGGACTGGCACTCGTATATTTGGTGTATCTCGCCTTTTTGTCCGCCGTCGGATTTGCCCTTTGGAATACGCTACTGAAATACAATAAGGTAGGCAAAGTATCGATGTACTTCTTCCTCGTTCCGGTATTTGGTGTGCTGCTGTCTGCTATGATGCTGCACGAAGTGCTGCATGGGATTATATTTGTGGCACTTCTGCTTGTAGTACTCGGTATCATTATTGTAAATCGGGAAAAAATGTTGTAAGCCAAGAAAAAAGTTGACTTTCATCCATAAGCGGATATAATATTATTTATGTGCTTTACACAGGGTAGCAATGATTTTAGGTAAAAACGTCTGGTCACGTCATTAGCTTCCTCCCTTAAGGGCTGCGGCTGCCTGTCCCTTAACGGAGCATGCGGCGGAAACGCTACCGTCCGAAGAGCATGTAGCAAAGTAAGGAACTAGCCAGGCGGAAGTAAACACCTAATTAATCTTACTGTAAAGGGGAACGAATAGTTATGGCACGTTATACTGGCCCTCGCCACAAACTGGCTCGTCGTCTGGGTATCTCCCTGGACGGAACTGGAAAAGACATCAAACGCAACTTCCCGCCGGGACAACATGGACATGCTCGCCGCAAAATGAGCGAGTATGCAATTCAGTTGACTGAAAAGCAAAAACTTCGTCATATGTACGGTATGATGGAAAAACAATTCCGCAAAACGTTCGACGAAGCCAGCAAAATGTCCGGCGTTGTCGGTGAAAACTTCATGAAATTGCTCGAATCCCGTCTGGATAACCTGGTGTACCGTCTTGGTTTCGCACCGACTCGTCCGGCTGCCCGTCAGCTGACAACTCACGGTCACATCACGGTAAACGGCAAGAAAGTGAACATCCCTTCTTACCGCGTAAAACCGGGCGATGTTATCGGCCTTCGCGAAAAGAGCCGCAACCTGCAAATCGTGAAAGACTCTCTGGAAGCTCGCTCATACCTGCCGAACTACCTGAGCTTTGACGATGCGAAACTGGAAGGTACGTATACCCGTCTTCCGGACCGTGAAGAACTGCCGGCTGAAATCAACGAAAAACTTATCGTCGAGTTCTACTCTCGTTAATCGGGAAGAGCACGCACAGAACCCATCGGTGTTATACCGATGGGGTTTTTTATTTGACTAATGACAGGTATATAAGAAAGAGAGACAGGGTTGCTAAGATGCAGCCTTTCTTTTTCCACCCTATTGAGTGCAACCCTGTCCCCTCTTGCTCTTATGTTTTGTTTTATTTTAATGTTATCTTCGCGAATTTGCGTTTACCGACCTGGACGATCATGCCTTCCTCGACTGCGATGTGATCGTCTACGGAGCCTACTTTTTCTTCATTAATTTTGACGGCGCCCTGTTGGACCATGCGGCGCGCTTCGCCATTAGATGGAACGAGTCCGAGAGTGGATAGAAGTTTTACGACCCAAATCTTGCCGTCTTCGAGCTCGCCTGCCGGAACTTCTTTCTCCGGTATATCGGTCGGAAGCGCACGCTGTTGGAACACCGTCTTGAAATGATTTTCCGCATCATTTGCGGCATCCTCACCCCAGTACATCCGTACAAACGTTCGGGCCAGGCGCATCTTGGCGTCGCGCGGATGAACGGAGCCGTCTTCGAGCCCTTTTTTCAAACTTTCTAATTCCTCCATTGAGATGTCTGTAGCAAGTTCATAATATTTGATCATCAATTCGTCCGGAATGGACATCGCTTTGCCGTAGATTTCGTTTGGCGGCTCACTGATGCCGATATAATTGCCCAGGCTTTTGCTCATTTTCTGAACGCCGTCCAGGCCTTCGATAATCGGCATCGTCAGAGCACACTGCTGCTCCTGTCCGTATTCTTTCTGCAGTTGGCGTCCCATCAACAGGTTGAACTTCTGATCCGTTCCGCCAAGTTCCACGTCACTTTCCAGCGCCACCGAATCATATCCCTGCATTAACGGATAGAAAAACTCATGGATACTGATTGGCTGGTTGTTGGTATAGCGTTTCTCGAAATCGTCGCGCTCCAGCATCCGCGCTACGGTCACTTTGGCCGCCAGTCCAACCACATCAGCAAAATTCATCGGTGCAAGCCATGTGCTATTGTAATTGACTTCAATCTTATCTGCGTCGAGAATTTTCGCGAACTGCTCTACATATGTAGCCGCATTCGTTTTCACTTGTTCTTCAGTCAACTGTTTCCGCGTCTCCGATTTGCCCGTAGGGTCGCCGATACGGCCGGTAAAATCGCCGATGACAAGCTGCACGGTATGCCCCAGTTCCTGGAATTGGCGCAGTTTATGCAGTACGACCGTATGGCCCACATGGATATCCGGTGCGGACGGGTCCAATCCCAGCTTTACTTTCAGCGGCTTACCCGTCACGACTGAACGCTCGATTTTTTTCCGCATTTCTTCTTCCGGTATAATTTCCGCCACCCCGCGGCGAATGATATTCATTTGCCGCTCAACCTCACGAATCTGTTCTTCCGTCAGACTGACTTTGCTTTGTTCACTCATTTTGGCTACCTCCGTTTTCTAAAAAAATAAAAACCCGCCCCACAAAGGGACGAGTTTATTCGCGGTACCACCCTTACTTAAGGACAGAAGTCCTTCGCTCACAAGGATAACGGCCTATTTGTACATAATCATCATAAGCCGTCCGCTCCGCAGAAAGAGATAATGCGGCGCAGAATTCGCTCCCGCGCTGTACTTCGCCGCCTGGCCGGGCCGGTTTGCACCTCCCACCGACTCTCTGCCGCTTCCGGGACTCAAGCCACTACTGATACGCGTTCATTGCGAATACAATGATATTGTTTTGACGTTATTCTCATAATAACTAAAAATAGCGTAAAGATGCAACATTTATCCTCTTGGACCGTCTTTATGATATAATGTTGCTGTTATTTGTAAGGGGGAGTAATATGGAAAAACAAAACGGTTCCGTGAATACGCCGGACAGGCCGAGACGAAAAAAGAGCTTCTGGCATACTCTTCTCATTGTTTTCCAGGTCTCAGCTATTTTATTCTTTATGGGCGTATTGTTCGCGGGCGGTACCGCCGCCGGCTATGTGGCTTCTCTTGTCAAATCGGACCCGGTTCGCAGCTATAATGAGATTTATCAAAAAATCTCCGCCAACAACCTGACCGGATTTGCCTATTTCAGAGACAAAAAGATGATTGGACAGCTCATTACAGCCGAAGACAGACGTCTCGTATCGCATAAAGAAGTTTCGCCTCATTTGATTGATGCCATTATCGCGACCGAAGATAAATATTTCTATGAACATAATGGTATCGTGCCTTCAGCTATCGCTCGTGCCGCTCTTCAACAAATTACGAATTCACCGGTCCAGACGGGAGGAAGCACGCTTACACAGCAATTAATTAAGCAAACCATCCTCTCTCCGAAGGTAACACCGGAAAGAAAATTCAAGGAAATCTTCCTTGCCCTCCGTATGGAACGGATGTTTAGCAAAGAACAAATTCTTGATGCTTACATTAACAAAATGTATTTTGGCCAAAACGCCAATCGTACTAACTTGTACGGGGTACAGGCTGCTGCCAAGGGAATTTTCGGCGTGGACGCCAAAGATTTAAACATCGCCCAATCTGCATACCTGGCAGGTATGCTCCAGGCACCGTATTCGTATATTCCGTTCAAGGAAAAAGGATTGAAACTTGGCAAAGAACGACAAAAACTCGTACTCAGCAGAATGCTGGAAAACGGGAAAATCACTAAACAACAATATGATGAAGCACTCGCCTATGATATCAAGGCTCACCTGCTAACAAATCCGCCTAAACCGGCAATCGAAAGATATCCTTATTTGATGATAGAAATCGAAGAGCGGGCAGCTAAAATTTTGCTGGATCAAGATTTCGAGAAAAATCCGGAGTTGAAAAACGAGCCTTACTCCAAACTCCTGGAAGAAAAACGAATGGCCGTACGCCAGGGCGGTTACCATATCTATACAACTATCGACCAAAAAATTTATGACAAAATGCATGCGATCGCAAAGGATCCGAACAACTTCGGTCCGGATCGGAATCCGATCGGAGACAAAAAAATGCCGCAACAGGTCGCTGCCGTCCTGCTCGATAACAAGACAGGTGCTATCATCGGCATGATTGAAGGTCGGGATAACGGCATTGAAAAGACAAACTTTGCGACATCGCCCCGTCAACCCGGCTCAACCATTAAATCCATTGGAGTATACGCGCCTGCCATTGAGGAAGGCATTATTTCACCAAACTCGATCGTAGTAGACGAAGAGACCGAATTCCGCGGCTATAAACCAAGCAATTATGGCGAAAGCTTCAAAGGACCGATGACCGTCCGTCAGGCGCTTGCGCGCTCGCAAAACATTCCGGCGGTGAAGGTATATTTCGAAACCGGGGTAGAGAAATCACTCAATTATGTTAAAAAAATGGGCGTTACCTCTATTGTGAAAGACGATTATTACCTGTCTACAGCACTTGGCGGCTTCACAAAAGGAATTTCCGTTGAAGAAATGACCAATGCTTACGCTACGTTTCCAAACGGCGGTAATTTTGTCGATGCCTACATGATTGAGCGTATTGTGGACAGTGAAGGGGAAACGGTATATCAGCATAAGCCAAAACCGGTCCGCGTTTTCTCACCGCAGACCTCGTGGATGATGACCGATATGATGCGCGATGTTATTGAGTATGGAACAGGCAGACAGATAGCACGCTATCGCATGGGTCGTGATGTTGCGGGTAAAACGGGCACGAGCCAGGAGTACCGTGACAGATGGTTTATCGGCTATACGCCCGATATCTCGCTTGGCGTATGGACCGGGTACGATATGAAATATAGCCTTCAAGGAAGGCACCGCGATGATGTATTAAGGATATGGGGGAAAATTTTCACTTCTGCGCTCGAAATCGATCCGAATCTCTCGCCTGCTGGTAACTATATGAAGCGTCCGCCAGGCACCTCAATGGCGGCCATCTATAACGCTAACCTGGCCACATCTAAGAATCCAGCTTCTTACGGCGGAAAAACGGAAGAAGAGAAGAAAGCAGAAGAAGAACAAAAGAAAACGGAAAACGAAAACAAGCAAACTGAGCAGCCTGTCGGTTCCCAACCGACAGACGGTGAAAATAAGCAGACCGATCAAAACGACGGTACTTCTAATGGTAATCAGAAAGAACAAGGTGATCAGAAGCAAGACGAAGAACAACAGGGTTCTACGGATGGCAAAAAAGAAGCCGCGGAAACGTCATCGAAAAAACAAACCAGGCCTTCCGACGGACAATCGAATAATACATCAGAGAAAAAATCAGATAAAACGACAAATAAAACGGACGCTAAAAAAGGAGAGGGGTAGCCCCTCTCCTTTTTTTGTGAAAATCATGAGGAAAGAAGGAAGGGGAAGAAGAAATGAGATCCAGGGAAGAAAAAGGCCTCCGCCTTTTTCTACATTAAAATTCTCTCCTCGTTCTCTTCTCCTTCGTA